>CAYSNK010000103.1:0-5606 GCA_964432375.1 uncultured Oscillospiraceae bacterium
TCACCTCCTGGACTCCCACCACCATGACCCTGAAGGAGGAAACCCTGATCCCCGCCATGCACGCCATCCGGGATTTTCAGTCTGTCGGCGCCCGCTGCGCGGGGGTCAATCTGGAGGGGCCTTTCCTGTGCTACGCCAAACGGGGGGCCCAGGCCGCCGAGTGCCTGCACAAACCCGATGTGGAGATGTTTCATCGCCTGAACGAGGCATCCGGCAACCAGGTGCGCCTGGTCACGGTGGCCGCCGAGGAGGACGGCGCCATGGACTTTATCCGCCAGGTTTCCCAGGTCTGCACCGTCTCCCTGGGGCACTCCGTTGCGAACTACGACATTGCCATGGCCGCCTACGCCGCCGGCGCCACACACACCACCCATCTGTTCAACGGGATGGAATCCCTCCACCACCGCAAGCCCGCCATCATCGGCGCGGCCTTTGACTCCGGCGCCACGGTGGAGCTGATCTGCGACGGCCTGCACATCCACCCCTCCGTCATCCGCATGGTTCATCAGCTTTTTGGCCACAAGCTGACCCTGATCTCCGACTCCCTGCGCTGCGCCGGTATGCCGGACGGCCATTATATGCTGGGCGGCCAGCCCATCGTCATGCAGGGCGGCAAAGCCACCCTGGACGATGGCACCGGCACCCTGGCAGGCTCCTCCATCTCCGTCCTGAAGGCCCTGCAAAATGTGGTGAAGTTCGGCCTGCCCCTGGAGGACGCCGTCCTCTCCGCCACCCGCACCCCTGCCCAGGTCATTCACAGGTATGAGGAAATCGGCTCCCTGTCCGTGGGCAAGTACGCCGATATTCTGATCCTGGATAAGGATTTGAATTTGGAGGCCGTATACATCGGCGGCAGACGGTTCGCGGACTGATCCCCGCAAATGGCAAACCGCAAGGCACTCCGGAGAGCGCCTTGCGGTTTTTTGCCGGGCGAGAGGGGGCCGGTGCTTCCCTCACTTCCCCCGGGCGGGCTGCTTTTGACGGATGGTGCCCTCCCGGTACAGCTCCAGCAGCTCCCGGAGGGCGGAGATCTTCTTCCGGTATTCCTCGCCAATATCCGTTTCCGCCATGATGATCCGGTGGGGCATCTGCTCCACAATGCGGGTCTTGGTGAAGGTTTCGGCGGTCACGTCTCCATCCGCCCGGCGGAAGGGCTTGTGCTCCGCCAGCTTCAGGCAATGGGAGTTGAACACCAGGGTATAGCCCGCAATACCGGTGGTGGACTGATAGGCTTTGGAGATGCCGCCGTCGATCACAAAGAGACGCCCGCCGCACTTGACGGGGTTTTCCCCCTGCTTCACCGGCACATGGCCGTTGATGATATGGGAGGTTTTGGGGTCCAGCCCAAAGTCCTCCAAAATCCGGGTCACGGTCTCCCCGTCCTCGTACAGGGAATAGTAGGCGTTCTTCGGCTCCTTGCGCAGCTCCTTGGCCTCGGTGAAATACCGCTCAAAGGTGGTCATGCGCTCCTTGCCGAACAGGGGGGACTTGGCCCCGGACCACAGATACCACAGCAGGTCGCAGCTCTCTGGGTCGTGGCTGAAATAGGCCCTGCGGACGGCGGCGTCCAGGGCGTCCAGCAGGGCTTTGCCCCAGTACTCCCGCCCGTTCAGGGTCATGGACTGGAAAGAGCCGTCCTCGTTCATGGGGATGCAGCCGTGATAGAGCAGGTTCCCGTTGATGGTCTTATACATGGCGCCATGGGACATGATAAAGTCCGTATGCCGGTTCAGCGGGGCGGAGTGCCGGAACGAGGCGTAAATGCCGTCCACCAGGGTCTGCTCCTCCTGGGTCAGGGCGTAGGGATCTTTCGGGTCCACCGTGGGGAAATTGGTGTCGGTCAGGGGATATTCTCTGCCGTTAATTTTCAGAACCCCCTTCTCCAAATCCAGCTTGTCCAGCAGCAGGCGGTGATCCATGTCATATTCCGGGTGGCGCTTCAGAAGCTGCCCCTCCAGCTTGAACATGATGATCGCCACCGCCTTGTGCATCTTGGCGGCCAGAATGGGGTCCACGGGGTCATAGGTGTTCTCATCCAGGATATGGGGCATAAAGGCCCTGCAAGGG
The DNA here is from genome assembly GCA_964432375.1 of uncultured Oscillospiraceae bacterium. GTDB lineage: Bacteria > Bacillota > Clostridia > Oscillospirales > Oscillospiraceae > JAJQBJ01. The sequence goes on from CAYSNK010000103.1 coordinate 2,068, forward strand.
TCCTCCCGATAGGTGGCCGCCGCGAACATGGACAGGGGGCGCAGGTTAATGCCGTAGCCATCCTCCAGCATATCGAAGTTATTATAGCTGATGGCAATGCGGAGCACCGAAAACAGGCAGACCAGATTCCCGCTGACCGCGCCGATCCAGTCCATATCGTGGTTGCCCCACTGAATATCCACATCGTGATAATACATCAGCTCGTCCAGGATCTTGTCGGCCCCCGGCCCCCGGTCGAAGATATCGCCGATGATGTGCAGGTTGTCCACCGTCATCTGCTGGATCAGGTAGCACAGGTTCATAATGACGCCGTCCCCGATGCCGGACTGAATGGAGGCCGTGATGATCTCCTGGAAATAGCGCTGCTTATCCGTGTCGGTGGTGTCTGTCTCCATCAGCTCCTCGATGATAAAGCGGAACTTGTGGCTGATGACGCTCTCCACCCGAACCTTGGGATATTTTGACGCCACCTCACGGCAGATGGGGATCAGCCGGTTGATGACGATCCCGCACCACTCCTCATAGTTTTCACAGCCCTGCTTTTTCTTTCGCAGGATCGCCTCCGGGTAGTAAATCAGGGAGGCCAGCTCCACCCGTTCCGTTTCCGGCATCGTATGGGCATAGAGCATCTCAATCTTATCCCGGATATTGCCGGAGCCGGAGCGCAGCAGGTGGATAAACGCCTCATGCTCCCCGTGGAGGTCGCTGAAGTAGTATTCCGTCCCCTTGGGCAGCTGCAAAATTGCGCTCATATTCACGATGGCGGTGGATGCGGCCTCGATGGTGGGGTACTGCTCCGCCAAAAGCCGCAGATAGTCCAGGCTGTGCTCCAATTTGGTGGTATTTATCATAAATTGGCTTCTTCCTTTCCTAAGGGCGCTCTGAACAGCCCGGCGAGGGCGCGTTTGTTCGGAGCTTTTCCAAGTTTTTGATCTGATACAAATCCATTGTACCGTAAACCGCTGTAAAAAGCAATCGCAAAAGGCCCCTCCTGTATAAAACTTTCTTCGGGGCGCCGCCGCCCATCGGTTGCAAATCCCGGGGAAATCAAGTATGATAGGGGCAGAGATCGTTTGGGGGGATTCGTATGGCAGAATTTAAAACCGCCTGCCGCGGCTGTCACGGCGGCTGTATGCACATTCTCACCGTTGAGGGCGGCAAGGTTGTCAAGGTTCGCCCGGACCCGGACGGCCCCCTGAATCATGGCCGGGCCTGCGTCAAGGGGCTGACCATTATCGAGCAGATGTACCACCCGGATCGCGTGATCTATCCCCTGCATCGGGTCGGCCCCAAGCTCAGCGGGAGGTGGGAACGCATCACCTGGGATCAGGCTTATGAGGAGATTGCGGACAAACTGACCTGTTATCGGGAAGCCTATGGCCCGGAATGTGTGGCACTGACCACCGGCACCGGGCGGCACCATCTGGCCCAATTCTGGCGGTTTGCCAATGTGCTGAACACGCCCAACGCCACCTCCTCCGGGGCCCTCATCTGCCTGGGGCCCCGAATGAACGCGGGCAATTTTTCCGCCGGCGTCTTTGCGGGCGTGGACTATTACGGAGACATCCCCCCCGCCGGAATCCTGGTCTGGGGGGCCAACCCCGCCGTCAGCGGCGCGGACGGGGAACTGCAATGGCACATCAAGGATGCCGTCCGCCGGGGCACGCCCCTGATCGTGGTGGACCCTCATCCCAACGAGCTGACCAAAAAAGCTAGGCTGTGGATCAAGCCCCGCCCCGGCACGGACGGCGCCCTGGCCCTGGGCATCCTCAACCTCATCATACAGAGGGGCTGGTACGACAAGGAGTTTGTGGAGAACTGGACGGTGGGCTTTGCGCAGCTGAGGGAGCGCTGCCTGGAATATCCGGCGGAACGGGTTTCGGCCATCACCTGGGTGCCGGCGGAGCAAATGGAGGAGGCCGCCCGGCTGATTTCCTCCATCAAGCCCCTGTCCCTGGAATGGGGCTGCGCGGTGGAGCAGACCTCAAACTCCTTCCAGACCTGCCGGGCCATCTTTATGCTGCCCGTGATCACCGGAAACTGGGATATTCCCGGCGGATTTGTCCCCAGCAAGGGCATCGCGCCCTCCGCTGACCCGCTCTTTGACCGGCTTTCCCCGGAGCAGGGGGCGAAGATCCTCTCCGGCGACTTCCCTCTGAACAACGGCACCGCCAGCCCCAAGATGTTCGCCCACCCCTGGCTGACCTTTGAGGCCATGCGGACGGGCAAGCCCTATAAAGTCCGGGCTCTGCTGGCCCACGCCAACAACTCCCTCCTCTCCATGCCGGACGCCAGACACGTCTATGAGTGCCTGAAGGAGATCGAATTCTTCGTCTACATGGACTTCTTCAAAAGCCCCACCTCTGAGTTTGCGGATATTTTCCTCCCCGCCGCCATGTGGCCGGAGCTGGACAGCTATTATCCTTTCCCGGAGTTCGGCGACCAGGCCCTGCTGTGCCAGCAGAAGGTGGCCCAGGTGGGGGAGTGCAAACCGGACGAGGAATTTTTCCAGGAGCTGTGCCGCAGGATGGGCCTGGACTACGGCGCGGCCAGCCAGCGGGAGATCCTGGACGGGGGCCTGGCCGTCATGGGCGAGAAGTGGCCGGAATACAGCGGGATGAACTTTGAGACGCTGAAAACCCTGGGCTATGTGGTGCCGCCCCGCACTTATTACAACTACAAGGCCAAAGGGTTCCCCACACCCTCCGGCAAATTTGAGTTTTACTGCCAGCGGCTGAAGGACAGCGGCGCAGATCCCCTCCCCTATTGGAAAGAGGATCGGGAAACCCCGGTGAGCCAGCCGGAGCTGGCCGGGGAATACCCCCTGGTGCTGACCACCGGGCGGCGTTCCATGCCCTATTTTATTTCCAATGGCCGCCAGATCAAAAGCCTGCGCAGGCTTCACCCCTTCCCCCGGGTCAGCATCCATCCGGACACCGCCGCCAGGTTCGGCATCCGGGAGGGCGATTGGGTTTGGATCGAATCCCCCCGGGGAAGGATCACCCAAAAGGCCATGCTGGTGCCGGAGCTTGACCCCCGGGTGGTGAACTGCGAGATGGGCTGGTGGTATCCCGAGGCCCCCGCCCCCGGCTACGGCTGGGATGAGTCCAACGTCAATGTGCTGACCATCGGTGAGCCGCCCTGCGACCCCTTCAGCGGGGCCTATCCCCTGCGGGGGCTGCTCTGCCGGATTTCCAAAAACCCGGACTGCACCATTGAGGAACGGTATCGGGCCTGGATCGCGGGCGAAAATCCGCCCCGCCTGGCGGGGGACCCCTTGGGAAACAAAGTGGAGTGAATTGACCCGGCGCGAATTGGATAAAAAAAGAAAGTGCAGAGAATCAACTGGAACTGTTGATTCTCTGCACTTCTGGTCCGAGTGTTGAGATTCGAACTCAAGGCCTCTTGAACCCCATTCAAGCGCGATACCAAACTTCGCCACACCCGGATTGCCTCCATCAGGACTTTTGCCTGACGACTTTGTAAGTATAGCATGGAATCCTGAAAAATGCAAGAGTTTTTTTCATTTTTCAAGGTTG
>CAYSNK010000104.1:0-5603 GCA_964432375.1 uncultured Oscillospiraceae bacterium
CCAGGGCTCCGCCGAGGCGGTCAAAGCCTCTCTGGAGAAGCTGACCAACGAGGAGGTTCGGGTTCGCGTGATCCACGCGGGGGTCGGCGCCGTCAGCGAGAGCGACGTGATGCTGGCCTCCACCTCCAACGCCATCATCGTGGGCTTCAACGTCCGGCCTGACGCAAACGCCAGGGCCACTGCGGAGCGCACCAAGGTGGATATGCGGATGTACCGCGTGATTTATGACTGCATTGACGAAATCGAGGCCGCGATGAAGGGAATGTTGGCGCCCAAGTTCAAGGAAGTGGAACTGGGCCGCGTGGAGGTTCGCATGGTCTACAAGATCACCAATGTGGGCATGGTGGCCGGTTCCTACGTCCAGGAGGGCAAAGTGGTTCGGGGCGCCCGGGTCCGGGTGGTCCGGGACGGCATTGTGGTTCACGAGGGCGTGATCGCCTCCCTCCAGCGCTTCAAGGACTCCGTCAAGGAGGTGGCTGCCGGCTACGAGTGCGGCATCACCCTGGATAAGTTCAGCGACTTCAAGGAGGGCGACATCTTCGAGTGCTTTGAAATGCGGGAGATCGAGAGATAGATTGATACGGCCCTCTCCGCCTCGGCCCTCCGGCCGGGACGGGGAGGGTCCCATGGAGAAAGAATATGGCAAGCAACAGAATTGGAAGAATCAATGAGGAGGTTCAGCGGGAGCTGTCCGCGCTGATCCGCACCGTAAAGGACCCCCGGGTGCGGGAGACAATGGTGTCCGTCACCGCAGTGGAGACCACTTCGGATCTGCGTTACGCAAAGATCTTCATCAGCTGCCTGGATAAGTCCAGAAGCAGGGATGTGCTCCGGGGGCTGGGCTCCGCCTCCGGTTATCTGCGCCGGGAGCTGGGCCGCAGCCTGCGCCTGCGCTATACCCCGGAGCTGCAGTTCGTGGAGGACGACAGCATCAAGGAGGGCGCCCACATTTTGGAGCTGATCGAGCGGCTGGAGATCCCTCCGGCGGAGGAAGAGGAGCCCCCGGAGGAGTCAGGGGAGGAAGAACCATGAGACAGATGACCCCTCGGGAGGCGGCCGCCTGGCTGAAGGGCCGGGATGACTTCCTCCTGCTGACCCACATCCGTCCGGACGGAGACACCCTTGGCTCTGCGGCGGCCCTGTGCGCCGCCCTGCGGAGGGTGGGGAAGCACGCGGCGCTGCTGCCCAACGCCGGCGTGACCGACACCTACGCCCCCTATGTGGCCGGGTACTGGGCCGCCCCGGGGGAGGGGTTTTCCTATATCGTGGCCGTTGATCTGGCCACGGAGGGCCTGTTCCCCGCTGAGGCGGAGGGCTACCGTGGGAAGGTGGATCTGTGCATCGACCACCATCCCTCCAATGCCTATTACGCGGAAAATCTGTGCCTGGAGCCGGATCGGGCCGCCTGCGGCGAGACGATGATGGCCATCTGCAAGGAGCTTTGCCCCCTGGATGAGGAGATCGCCAGCCTGCTCTATCTGGCCGTTTCCACAGACTGCGGCTGCTTTGTCTACGGCAACACCACCCCGGAGACCCATCGGGCAGCCGCCGAGCTGATGGAGTATTCCACCCGCTATCGGGAGATCAACAAGCGCTGTTTCCGCACCAAGAGCTTTAAGCGGCTGAAAATGGAGTCCCTGCTGGTGGAGGGGATGGAGCTGTATCAGGGCGGCACCATCGCCGTGGCGCAGGTCTCCTGCCGGATGCTGCGGGAGGTGGGAGCCACGGAGTCAGACATCGACGACCTGGCGGCCTTTGCCGGTCAGGTGGAGGGCGTCCGCATCTCCGTGACCATCCGGGAACTGGTGGAGGGGGAGAGCTGCAAGATCTCCCTGCGCACAGACGCCAGCCTGAACGCCTCCAAAACCTGCGCCCTGCTGGGGGGAGGCGGCCATATTGCCGCCTCCGGCGCCACGGTGGAGATGGATCTGCCCCACGCCAAGGAAGCCATCCTGGAGGCCATCTATACCATTCAGAGAGAAGCAAGAGGGCCGATATGCCAAGCGGGATCGTAATCATTGATAAGCCTGCGGGCTGGACCAGCAACGATGTGGTGGTGAAGCTGAAGCACCTCCTCCGGGAGCGCCGCGTCGGTCACGCCGGGACCCTGGACCCCATGGCCACAGGCGTCCTGCCGGTTTTCGTGGGGAGAGCGACCCGGGCGGTGGAGTTCGCCGCGGAAGGCCAAAAGGAGTATCTCGCCGGGCTGGAGCTGGGGATCACCACAGATACCCAGGATTCCACCGGCGCGGTGCTGTCCACCACCCCCTGCCGGGTGACCCGGGAGGAACTGGAGGGGGTCCTGGATCAGTTCCGGGGGGACATTTTACAGGTTCCGCCCATGTATTCCGCCCTGAAAGTGAATGGGAGGCGCCTCTACGACCTGGCCCGAAAGGGCGAGGAGGTGGAGCGCAAGCCCCGGCCCGTCACCATTTTCGGCCTGGAAGTGGTGGAGCAGACCGGGGAGCGCACCTGGGCTCTGAAGATCCGGTGCTCCAAGGGCACCTATATCCGAACCCTGTGCAACGATATTGGCCGGGCCCTGGGGGTGGGGGGCACCATGAACTCCCTGCGCCGCAGCAGGGCCGCCGGGTTTACCCTGGAGGACGCGGTGCCGCTGGAGCGGGTGATTGCCGCGTCCCGGGCAGGGGAGGCGGAGAAGCTGCTGCTGCCTGTGGAAACGTGTTTTAAGGCGTATCCGGCCCTGACCATCTCCGGGAGAGCGGAGCAGCGCTGCCGCAACGGGAACGACTTCCCCTGCAGGGCGGAGGACGGCCTGTGGCGGGTGTTCGATGCGCGGGGAGAATTTCTGATGCTGGGCCGGTGTAAGGACGGCAGGATGAAAACAGTCAAAAGTTTTTTTGAGGTCTGATGTTGGTGAAAGAAAAACAGAAAGTGATCGCGCTGGGCTTTTTTGACGGCGTGCATCGGGGCCATGGGGAACTGCTGAAGCAGGTGGTCCGGCGGGCGGCGGAATTAAACGCGATTCCCGCGGCGGTGACCTTTGACGCCCACCCCTCGGCCCTGCTGCTGGGGCAGCCGGTGCCGCTGATCAACACCCTCCGGGATCGGGGGGCGCTGATGCGGCGCTGCTACGGCATCGAGGACGTGGAGATCGCCCATTTTGACCGGAGGATGATGCGCCAGCCCTGGCAGGCGTTCATCAAGGAGTATCTGATCGGGGAGCAGAACGCCTGCCATGTGGTGTGCGGCCATGACTTTCACTTCGGCTATCGGGGGGAGGGCAACCCCCGGCGCCTGCGGGAGACCTGCCTGGCCCTGGGAGTGGGCTGCGATGTCATTGGGAAGGTAGAGCTGGAGGGCATCACGGTTTCCTCCACCTATATCCGCACCCTGATTGCCCAAGGGGAGATGGAGCGGGCGGTGGAATACCTGGGGCATCCCCATGTGCTCACCGGCGAGGTGATACACGGCAAGCAGTTGGGCCGGGCCATCGGCGTTCCAACCGCAAACCTGGCGCTGCCGGAGGAGCTGGTAAAGCCCGCCTTTGGGGTCTATGCCACCCGGGTGATCCTGGAGAACGGGAAAAGCTATCTGGCCGTGACCAACGTGGGGGTTCGCCCCACGATCAACGACGGCGACGCGGTGACGGTGGAGCCCTGGATTCTGGACTTTGAGGGCGACCTGTACGGACAGCAGCTCCGGCTGGAGTTTTACAGCTACCTGCGAGGGGAGCGGAAGTTTGACGGGCTGGAGGCCCTGAAAGCGGAGATCTGCCGGAACGCGGAGCAGACCAGGGCGTTCTGGGCCGCCGCCGGAAAGACAAGGGAAAGTGAGGTGGCATGGGATGCCCCTGAAAGTTGAACTCATTGCCCACACGCCGAATCCGGAGCAGGTGGTGGCCGCCGCCGCCAAGCTGTGCTACTCCGCCGTAGGGGTGGATCAGCTCATGGCGGATCTGACCCCGGAAAAGAGCGCAAAATTTCTGAGGATGCTGTCCACAATGGGCCATCAGAGCCCCATTGAGCACGCTTCCTTTACCTTTGCCATCGAGGGGGTCAGCCGCTCCCTGTTGGCCCAGATTACCCGCCATCGGATTGCGTCGTTCTCTGTCCAGAGCCAGCGCTATGTGCGGCTGGAGGATTTCCGGTATGTGATCCCCCCCGAGGTGGAGGCGGACCCGGAGAGCCGGAAGCGGTTCCTGCACGCCATGGAGGAGGAGGCCGCCCACTATCTGAGCCTGGCGCAGTCCCTCCAGGCCAGGCACAAGGCCGAGTTCATGGCCCAGGGCATGGACGAAAAAACCGCCGACAGCAAGGCGGAGAAGAAGGCCAACGAGGACGCCCGCTTTGTGCTGCCCAATGCCTGCGAAACCAAGCTGGTGATGACCATGAACGCCCGCAGCCTGTACAATTTCTTTGCCATTCGCTGCTGCAACCGGGCCCAGTGGGAGATACGGGCCCTGGCCAAGGAGATGTACCGCCTGGTGTACGCCGTGGCGCCGACCCTGTTTGACGGCGCGGGCCCCTCCTGCGTGGCCACCGGAAGATGCCCGGAGGGGAAGATGTCCTGCGGGCAGATGCGCCAGGTGCAGGCGGAGTACGCCGCCCTGAAAGCGAAAGAATGAAAAAAGGAGCCGGATTCCTGATTTACTGTCAGGAATCCGGCCTTTTTGTCCGGGAAAATGCGGGGAAAAACCGCCGGGGATGCAGTTATTCAGAGCTTCCCCGGTTCTGTTCCTCCCGGGCGGGGAGGGAATCATCCTCCCGAACCCAGTCCTCCACGTGTACCACAGAGTATTCGGTGGGGGAGCGGCGGATGATCACCCGCTGGATGCCGGCGTTGATAATCATGCGGCGGCACATGGGGCAGGAGGTGGCGTTGTCCATCAGCTTCCAGGTTTTGGCCTCCCGGCCCACCAGATACAGGGTGCCGCCCAGAGTTTCCGAGCGGGCTGCGGAGATGATCGCGTTGGCCTCGGCGTGGACGGAGCGGCAGAGCTCATAGCGCTCTCCGGAGGGGACATTCAGCGCTTCCCGGGCGCAGTAGCCCAGGTCAATGCAGTTTTTCCGGCCCCTGGGCGCGCCGTTATAGCCGGTGGAGATGATCTCGTCGTTGCGGACGATGATGGCGCCGTAGCAGCGGCGCAGACAGGTGGAGCGTTTCAGCACGGTATCCGCGATATCCAAATAGTAGTTCTCTTTATCCAAACGGGGTTGAACCATAAATAGGCGCCTCCTTGCGTGGGGAGCAGAGTAGTGTCATATTGACCAGGATAAGTATAGCCTGTTTTGAGGCGGGCCGCAATCCCCTTTTTGAAAAATCGGGGGATCTTTGCCGGAAAGACGGGGGGATTTTTCCCCGCCTGAAAACGGTTTTGAATTTTTTCGGAAAGAAAATGTGACTTTTTTGCTTTAAACAGGAAAAACGGGAACGAATCCTCCCGGAATCCGGGGAAAAGGACGATTATTTCGTCAAAATGTGCAACAAACGGGAGAGAACGCGAAAATTTCTATTGATTTTTTTCCGAAAGGGAGTTACAATTTCATCATAATCGGAAAAATTGCGTTTTATGAGAGTGTGATAGGGAAAGGCGGTGAAATTATGTCACTTGACGCAATCAAACGGGTGACGGAAACGGA
>CAYSNK010000105.1:0-5552 GCA_964432375.1 uncultured Oscillospiraceae bacterium
CCGGAGAGAACCTTCAGCTTTTTGACGCCGTCATCTCCGGCAAAGAGCATACGTCTGAGAAAGCCGCGGACATAGGTGGCATCCTTGATCTCGGAGAACTGGGTGAGCCAGTCAACGATGGTCAGATCGTTGTCAAACTCTTTCGTGCTGTCCTTGGGGAAGTATGCCCGAGAGGTTGTCACGCCCCATTTCAGGGTTCCCTCATCCGGTTCTGTTTCCCCCATGAGGATCTGGAAAAAGGTGGTCTTTGCCAGCTCATTGCTGCCTACAAACGCTACTTTATCATTATGTCCCAGCGTAAAAGTAATGTTGTCCAATACTTTTACCCCGTCAATTGTCTTGGACAGGTTTTCCACCATCAGAACCTCGTTGCCGATTTCACGATTGGGGCGGAAATCAATATAAGGATATTTCCGGCTGGAGGGCTTGATTTCATCCAGCTGAATTTTTTCGAGGGCACGTTTTCTGGAAGTTGCCTGTTTGGACTTGGAAGCGTTGGCGGAAAAGCGGGAGATGAATTCCTGCAGCTCCTTGATTTTTTCTTCTTTCTTTTTGTTTGCCTCCTTCATCTGCTTGATCAGCAGCTGGCTGGATTCGTACCAGAAGTCGTAATTTCCGGCATACAACTGAATTTTTCCGTAATCAATATCGGCGATCTGGGTGCAGACCTTGTTCAGGAAATAGCGGTCATGGGAGACAACGATCACGGTATTGTCAAAATTGATCAGAAATTCTTCCAGCCAGTTGATCGCGTCCAGATCCAGATGGTTTGTGGGCTCGTCCAGCAGCAGGATATCGGGATTGCCGAACAGGGCCTGCGCCAGCAGAACCTTCACCTTTTGGCGGCCATCCAAAGAGCCGGTCAGCGCGGAATGGCTGGAAACGGGAATCCCCAGCCCCTGAAGAATCCGGGAAGCATCGGACTCCGCCTCCCAGCCGCCCAGTTCCGCAAACTCCTCCTCCAGTTCGCAGGCGCGCAGCCCGTCCTCGTCGGTCATTTCCTCCTTGGCATAGATGTCGTCCTTCTCCTGCCCGATGTCATAGAGCCGCTGGTGGCCCATGATCACGGTGTCCATCACCGTATACCCGTCATAGAGGTTCTGATTCTGCTTCAGGATGGACATTCGCACGTTGGGCAGGATGGAAACCTCGCCGCTGGTGGAGTCCAATTCGCCGGACAGAATCCGCAGGAAGGTGGATTTGCCCGCGCCATTGGCGCCGATGATCCCATAGCAGTTGCCCCGGGTAAATTGCAGGTTCACATGGCTGAACAGAACGGTGCCTCCATACTGAAGGCCCACGTCGGAAACTGTAATCATGGAAGTTCTCCTTTAAAACATGAATTTGTAAAAGCTCCGCTTCACGGCAAATACGATTCTATTGTAGCATATTTTCCCCGAAGTGGCCATAGCTTTTCCGGCGATTGATGGTTTTGATTGACAGCCTGCCGGTTCTGATTTAAAATAAAGGCAGAACAAAGGAAACTCCGGATAAACCGGCGGGCGGGATTCGCGAGAGGTTTTACGGCAGAAGCAGGCGCGAAAACCCGGGGCCCTGTGCGTATCCCCTCCGGGGCACAAATTTTCCCGTTTGCGCAGCGCATTTCCGGGGTCAAAGGCCCGCAAAGCGCCGATGACGCATCGGTTCGGAGGTTTCCTGACAGGCAAGGAGGAAACGCGCTATGAACCGGCGATCCAGCGGCGTACTGATGCACATCACCTCCCTCCCCGGCCCCTATGGGATCGGCTCCATTGGCAGGGAGGCATTTCGCTTTATCGACTTTCTTCACAAAGCCGGGCAAAGCTACTGGCAGATCCTTCCTCTCGTGCCCACCGGGCTGGGCAACTCCCCCTATATGTCCCCCTCCGTGTTTGCGGGCAACCCCCTGCTGATCGATCTGGATCTGCTGGTGGAACAGGGCCTTCTGACCCAGGACGAGGTGGACACGGCCAGGGTGGAAAACCCGGATCAGGTGGACTATGTCAGGGTGGCCCGCACCCATCCGGTGCTGCTGCACCTGGCCTACGAGCGGGCCTCCGGCGAACTGAAAGACGCTGCCAGGGCCTTTGCCGGGGAGCAGTCCTACTGGCTGCCCGACTACTGCCTGTTCATGGCTGCCAGGGAGTATTTCGGGAACGCGGATCTCTCCCAATGGCCGGACAAAGCCCTGCTCCATCGGGCTCCAGAGGCCGTGGCAAGCTATAACCGGCTTTTGGCGGATAAGATCCATTTTCACGGCTTCTGCCAATACCTGTTTTTCCGGCAGTGGAACGCCGTTCACGACTACGCGAAGAAAAACCAGGTCAAGATCATCGGCGATCTGCCCATCTATGTCTCCGGCAACTCCGCCGATGTCTGGGCCCACCCGGAGTATTTCCTGGTGGACGGGGATTTTCACTGCACCGCCGTGGCCGGTGTGCCCGCCGACACATTCTCCGCCACCGGCCAGCGCTGGGGCAACCCCCTCTATAACTGGGAAAACCACGAAAAGGACGGCTTCGCCTGGTGGTGCAGCCGCGTCAGCGGGAACCTGGCCTTCTATGACGTGATGCGGTTTGACCATTTCCGCGGCTTTGACACCTTCTGGGCCATTGATCCGGACTGCGACAGCGCCCTGGTTGGCCAGTGGCGCAGGGGCCCCGGCATGAAGCTGATCAACGCCCTGTTCGCCAAGGTCCCCGATGCGGACTTTATCGCGGAGGATCTGGGCATTCTCAGCGAGTCCGCCGTAAAGCTGGTGCAGGATTCCGGGCTGCCCGGGATGCGGGTGCTGGTGGATGCCTTTGATCCCTCCGGTTCCTCCTATTTTCTCCCCCACGCCTGCCCGGTGAACGCTGTCATGTACACCGGCACCCATGACACGCCCACCTTTGTCCAGTGGCTGACCTCTATAAGCAGCCGGGAGGAGCGGGAGTTTGCCACCCGTTACCTTCGCCTGCGGGAGGACGAGGGGCTGGGCTGGGGCGCCGTCTGCGGCGCCTGGGGGTCCCCCTGTATTCTGGCTATGGCGCCTTTCCAGGACATTTTGGGGCTGGGCGGCGACGCCCGTATGAACACTCCCGGCACCTCCGGCCCCCACAACTGGGCCTGGCGGGTGCGCCGGGAGGCCGTCAACGATGGGGTAGCGGAGCGCCTGCGAACCATCACGCAGACCTATGGCCGGCTGGTTTAGCCTTGAAGCCAACCGCCCGGGGCCGGGCGGCGCCGCTTTCCCGCCGGCGCTCTCCGGTTGATTCGGAGCTTCCCCCAAAAATGCGGATCGCGGTTTCCCTGACCGCGATCCGCTCTTTCAGCCTTTGGCGCGCTGAAAGGCCAAATACCCCTCCAGAATCAGGGTCGCCGCGACAGCGTCCACCTTGGACTTATGCTTTTTCATCTTTTTCCCCGAGGCGGAAAGGATCTGGTGGGCCTCCACCGTGGTGCGCCGCTCGTCCCACAGGACAACCGGCAGCCCGGCGGCCTCGCGCAGGCGCTGGCCAAAAGCCTCGCATTTCTCCGCCCGGGGCCCCCGGGTGCCATCCATGTTCACCGGATGGCCCAGCACCAGTTCCTCGACCTTGTTTTCCTCCGCCAGGCGGCAGATGCGCTCCAGCACCACGTCCTCGCTGCGGCTGTCAATGGTGAGAGCTGTTCCGGCCAGCAATCCCATGGGGTCGGAGATGGCCACCCCGGTGTGGGCATCTCCAAAATCAATCGCCATGATCCGCATCCTGTTCCCTCCGCGTTTCGCACATAAGATATGATGTGGATATTTTACCAGATCAGGCAGCGAATGTCCAGCAGAGAATCCAACCGGCGCTGATGCACAATCAACCTCCATGTCGCAAGGGCTTTCGTTTCCGGCGGCGCCGTATGCGGCGTGGAGATTGATTTTCAGGATGCCCGCAGCGACCCGAATTTAGTAAGTTTGTATTTTTTCAGAACTACTCTGGACTTTTTATAAAAATATCGTATCTTACTCAGCTTTTGCCCATCGGTATATAGCTTATCAATTTCACGTCCATGTACAAGGGGATCGCTTTCAAAGGATTCTATCTTTTTCCGCATGGGGGCAAACTGAAGGCAATACAGCATCTTGTACCACAGGTCGCTTTCTCTGGAGGTTTCCCGGTGCCAATATGTTCCGAATTGTGCATCCATTGGAGCAAACATGATCTGATCCATCTCTTCCCGGGTATAGTAACCTGCGTCTATCGCCATTTGTACAATGTCTGTTCCCGGGAGAAAATTCAGTCCATGCAGCTGCAATTCATACGGGCCGCACATTTTTTTGGCAAGCCAATAGCTTTCTTTCAGGTCATCAACCGTCTCAAAGGGATGCTGAAGCATGAAATCATAGCTGCACCAAAACACCCCTGACTCCCGGATCATCCTCGTGGCATCCAGGATGTCTTGCTGCGTTTCATATCGGTGGAATATGTCCCTTCGGATATGCTCTGAGCCTGACTGGATACCCATAATGACCTCGGTCAGGCCGACTTGAACCAGCTGATCCAAAACCTTTGCGTCAACCATCTTGGGATGCGTCCATATCGTAAAGGGAAGGTTGATATGCTTCTTATATTCTGCTGCAAACTGATCGACCCACCCCGGAAGATTGGGAAAAATCTCATCATAGAAGTGGATAAACGCGATATGCTTGCACTCTTTTTTGGCCTCGATCAGTTCTTCTATCACGCTGTCTACCGAGCGAGTGCGCACTCCCCTGATCCCCTTTGGCAGCAGTTTTCTCAGGTTGCAGCAACAGCAGTAGGAACAGGTAAACGGACATCCGCGGGATGCGATTACCTCATAGCTGCGGGTGCTGATTTGGGGATCGCCGAATCTGATGGTATCATTTTCAATCAAACAGGCATTTGCGCTGTTTACGACAGGAATACCATACCCATCAATGTCGTTGAGCAATCCGCCAATTTCATTGATCTCAATTTCCCCGTTTTTCAAAAAACACAGGCTTGGAATTTTCTCATAGTTTGTCCCGTTCGCGATTGCGTCTGCCAACCGGCAGCTTGCAAATTCCCCATCGCTCCGAATCACAAACCTCGCACCACGCTCTAAGAAATACCCAGGGAACATGGTGGCGAATGCCCCTCCGCACAGAATCGGAATCGAGAAACTGCTCCGCAGCATCTTCAATACCAAATTGATCGTATCCAGATACATGGAGCTCATCACAGACAGGCCAATCAGATCGGGGGCGTATTCTGCCACTTCCTGTTTGAGCAGCGCCAACTCCTTCTCTGATGTGTGCTGCGGATGCAGGCTGTTAAAATCTTTAAAGTACACTGTGCGAACACAATGTCCGTCTCGCAGCAGGGCGGCTTCAAGATAACGCACGCCCAGCGCCTTTTTATTGTAAAATGCGATCAACAGTATCTTTGCCTTTTTCATGTGGTTCACCGTTCTGAAGGATCGATCCTTCCTTATACATATCCACCCCCCTGGCTTTGAAAAGTCAGGGGGGTGGAGCCCTTTCGCAGCCTTGCCTGTACCCCCTGCGGCGCTCAGCCGCAGGATACAGTTTTGCTCTGCTTTTCACTTACCGCAGTCCA
>CAYSNK010000106.1:0-5482 GCA_964432375.1 uncultured Oscillospiraceae bacterium
CTAACTTCCCAGGAAATGGAATTATTTTCCGGCTTGCCTGATGCGTTCTTCAATGGTGTGAATGTGGTAAAGGCGGTTAAAGCGGCTGCTTTTGCTCTCCTTGATATAGTGCTTCAGCTCTGAGATGCGGGATTTTTTCAATGCGCCTGTTTTCAGGGAGAGGTTGTCGCTCAGGGCCAGGAAGTATTCCATCCGGATCTGATTGATGAAGTGTTTGTTTACCATGGCCTTGAAATGATAGCTGTCATAAAGCCGCTTGCGGAAACCGATGGATCGCTCAAACAGTTCATCATAGTCATCCAGTTGGAGGCTCTGGTGGAAAAAGGCCATATTTCGGGTGACATAGGCGGAGAGCAGAAGCCCCAGATCCTCATTCCTGCTGGAATCCAGCCGGATCAGCTTCGCGCAGTTGTCCAGACAACTCTGGCAGCAGTGCTCCCGAAATTCGTTCAGATCCTCATCAATCTGATCCGGTTCCAGATTCGCACAGTACATCATGTTTGCAAAGGTCAGGTATTCGTACGCGACAGAGAGGAACAGATATTTGAAATCCTCGGAGAAGTCGGCGCCGTTTTCAACCGCGTTGATTAAATCCAGGGAGGTATGGACAAAGTCATCATAGTTGAGATAGGAGAGGAAAAGCTGGCCGTCCGGGCGGTTTAAGTCCACCAGGCTGCGCATCAGCTCAAAATACTTGCGGGAGTGGGCGGTGGCATATTCCAGCTCCCTGTTGGGGAATGCCTGCTGCTGCAGCTTGGAGAGAATGATGTCGGCGCTGGTGAGATCATCATAGATGTAGGCGGCCATGGTGTACAGCAGCACGATTTGCGCCATCTCATCATGGTAATAAGAGGGGGTTTGTATGTGGGTAAGGATTCGATCCCGCTGGGTTTCGATCTCGCTGACCATGGAGAGCTTGTCCTCCTCAATGAAGGAGTCCTGCTTTGAAAGGAAGTTATCCAGGATCTCGCCAACGCAGTCCCCTTCCTCGGGCTGGTCGATGCAGGTGCGCCACATACCCATCAGATCGGAGGGAATGATGTCAACGGGGACAGCCAGCAGCACGATCAGCACCCGCCTGGGGCCAAGAGGGCCGAACTTGCCCAGCAGATAGCCAAGCTCATAGAGCATATTGCCGCTGAGCACTTTAAATTTCTGGTCGGGAGCGGCCTGGGAACGGATCTCCCTTGTGGCAAAGAGCATGATCGCGCTGCTGCACTTTCGCATCTGATTGATGATCGTGCTGCTTACGTCCGCATTGATATGACTTTCGCTGTTTCCGCCGACAATCGCGTCGTAGCCGTGGGCTTTCAGCCTCTTTTTCAGCTCCAGCGCCAGGGGCTGGTTATCGCTCCAGCCGATATAAACATTGCCTCTGCTCATTCAACCACCTCGTTTTAATCTGTTATGATTTGATCAAAATGATCCAGAGAATCCTGGAGCATTTGAATTGCCTGCGAAATCTCGTAGCCGTCCATGAGGGCGTGGTTTGCGGTGAAACTGATGAACATTTTGTATCGCCCGCCCTCCGGAACGTATTTGCCCCAGTTGATGCGGGGAATACTCATAGACATACGATCCCCCAGAGGAAGGGGATTGGCATAAACCTGGGCATCCAGCCAGGGCATACAGGAGTAATAGAGCACGTCCAATGCGCCGCCCTCGTTGATCCTCCGGCTGCCGTTGGCCCCTGCCCGGGTGCGCCGGATATCCTCCTGCACCTGGTCGTGAAAGAGCTTAAACTCCCTGCACAGCTTGGAGCGGCAGACATCATAGCCGTGATCCGGCATAAAAACGGTATAGCTGGGATCTACCCGGTCAAAGCACACCACCCGGCCCTGCTCATCAAAGCGCAGGCGGAAGCCCTCAAATTCGTTGCACACTTGGGTGAGCACATAGATAAAACTGGAGAAGAAGGAGAGCCCGTGGGCTTTGACAGTCTGAACCAGGTTTGTAACATCCAGCCGAAGGCCGATGACATAGCATGGATTGCCAAAATCCCGAAACTGCTCAAATTGCTTTTTGCGCTTCCAGTTTTCGGTTTCAATATAATTCATTGAGCAGACCTCATTTTGCTTGGGAAGCTCTGAACAGACGCGCCGTCGGCGACGGATTCAGAGGTTCCGCAGGTTGCGGAGAATCAGAGGTTCCCGACCAGAGAGCGCCCTTTGGAACGGAACCAACTGAGCCTTTTCCGCTTTGATTTTTTCAATATCCCGGATATACTCATAGGGGTATTTGGGATTGGTGATGCGAACCACCTTGCCGGTGGCCGGATCGGTCAGCTTGGTAGAGCCGCCGCCTCCCAGGGCCAGGATGGTGTGAAGCTCCTCCATGATACATACGTTATAAAGCCCCTCAAAGCCGGGTTTGCACCAGCCGATGTTTTCAAAGCTGCCGCTCATGTACTTCTGGCGGTAGAGGTAATAGGGCTCATAGCCCGCCCTGCCCAGGGCGGCCCAGGCGTAGTCCAGCATCTGGCCCACCGCCTCGCCCTCCGGAAGGCCCTTTTTCTCAAAGAAAAGCCGGGCGCCCTTCTTCAGGGCAAGGGTGTGGACGGTGATGTTTTCCGGCTCCAGGGCCAGCACCGCGTCCAGGGAGTAACGGAAGCCCTCCGGCGTGTCCCGAGGAAGCCCGGCGATCAGATCCATGTTGATGCCCTCGATGCCGGAGTCCCGGGCGAGCCTGTAAGCCCGGTAGGTGTCGGCGGCGGTGTGGCTGCGGCCCATGGCTTGCAGCACCTCGTCCCGCATGGTCTGGGGGTTGACGGAAACCCGATTTCCCCCGTTTTCCCGAATGACCGCCAGCCGGTCCGGCGTGATCGTGTCCGGACGGCCCGCCTCCACCGTGTATTCCGAGCAGCGGGAGAGGTCGATTTGGCCGGAAATGGACTTCATCAGGTCATCCAACTGCCGGGCGGTCAGGGTAGTGGGAGTGCCCCCGCCCATATAAAGGGTCCTGGGGAAGAAGCCGGATTGGGGCAGCAGCCGTCCCACGGCCTCGATCTCCTGCTTCAGGCAGTCCAGATAATCGGGGAGCACCTTCAGGGCGTGCTTCACATCCGCCGAGACAAAGGAGCAGTAGTCACAGCGGCTGGGGCAAAAGGGGATGCCCACATACATGGACAGCTCATCCGGCATCAGGCCGGCCTTGACCCTTAGCCCCGCCCTGGCAGCGTCCAGGGCAAGCTCTGTCCGCTCCGGGGAGACATAGTAGGTTTCCCGGAACAGTCGTCGCACCTGCGCCTCGGAGCTGCCCTCCTCCAACGCCTTGGAGGCCAGCTTGGCGGGGCGGATGCCGGTCAGCGCCCCCCAGGGCGGGGCCGCGCCGGTCAGCGCCCGGGCTGCCTTGAAGAAGGACTGCTTGACGGCCCGCTGGAGGAGACGGTCTGTGGTCAGCTTGTCTGTCAAAAGGGCCGCCCGCACCCGGGCGGCGCCCGAGGCGGATCTCCCGTCCCGGCTCAGCACCGTCCTGGCGGTGGCCCAGGTTTTTCCCAGGGACAGGGAGGAGCGGGCAAAAAAATCTCCCTCCTCCGGCTGGGTTTCCGGGTATTCCGGCCTCTGATCCGGGAAAAGCATCAGCATCAGCTGCTCCACGGCGTATTGATAGCTGTGGCCGGTGAGGTATAGCTTCATGCTCAGCGGCCCAGGGCGGCGGCCATAAAGTAATTGTACCGGCGCTCGTGATCCAGGTCAGAGCATCCCTCGTGGCCGGGGTACACTCGGTAATTGCCCTCTAAATTGGCCAGGCGGCGCAGGGATTCGGTCATCTGCTGATAGCTGCCGCCGGGAAAGTCCACGCGGCCGCAGGAGCCCGCAAACAGGGTATCGCCGCTGAACATGGCATCGCCGCAAAGGAGGGTAACGGAGCCGGGGGTGTGGCCGGGGGTAGACAAAACCCGGATGGACAGTTCGCCCAGCTGAACGGTGTCGCCCTCGTCGTAGAATCTCAGGGTTTCGATCTCCCCGATCCCGTTTCCGAACTGGCTGGCCTCCTGCGCCAAGGCCAGATCCTTTTTGTTCAGGTAGACGGGGATGCCGGGGTGCAGCTTCAGCACGCCGGGTACGGCGGTAACATGGTCAAAGTGGCCGTGGGTCAGGAGGATCATCCTGACCTCCATGCCGGCGGCCTTCACCAGGCGTTCAATTTTCTGGGCGTCATCGCCGGGATCAATGATGGCCAGGGAACCGGTGGCCTCGTCACCGAGGACATAGCAGTTGGTGCCGATTACGCCCACCGGAACGGATTGAATATACATAATACAAAAATCCTCCTTATCGAGATGCTGTTTACATCAGCTCGTTGGTATCCAAAAGGATGGTCACAGGGCCGTCGTTCAGGCTGGCCACTTTCATATCGGCGCCAAATTCGCCCTGCGCCACCCGGAAGCCTTTGTCCCGGCAGAGCCGCAGAAAGCCCTCATAGAGGGGGACGGCGATTTCCGGGCGGGCGGCGGCGCTGAAGCTGGGGCGGTTGCCCTTTTTGCAGTCCGCGAACAGGGTGAACTGGGACACCACCAGAAGCTGGCCCCCTACGGCCTCCAGGTTCCGGTTCATTTTGCCGGCTTCGTCCTCAAAGATCCGCAGGGCGCAAATCTTATCGGCCAGCTTTTTGGCCTGGGCCATGGTGTCCTCCGGGGCGATCCCCAGCAGAACCAGGAGCCCATGGCCGATGGCGCCCACCGTCCGTCCGCTGATGGTCACGGATGCGTCCCTGACCCGGGTGACTACCGCTTTCATATCAGGGCCCCCTTCATCCGGCAGATCTCTTGACGGCCATAATGCCGGAGATCTGGTTCAGCTTGGAAATCACGCCGTTCAGCTCCGCCAGGTTTGCCACATACAGGGAGACGGAGACAACGGCATAGCCGTCGGGCAGGCCCCGGGCATTAAAGCTCTCCACCCGAACCTTGCAGGCGGAGAGGGCCGCCGCAATATCCAGGGCCAGGTTGGTGCGATCCTTGGCGGAAACCTCCAGAGAGGTCTTGTAGGCGGTCTGTTCGCTCTCTCCCCAGGAGACTTTCAGCCAGCGGCCCCTTTCCTCCGGCTTCACCTTGGACTGGTCGGCGTTGGGGCAGTCCTGCCGGTGAACGGAAACCCCGTAGCCCCGGGTAATGAAGCCGATCACCGGATCTCCGGGCACGGGAGTGCAGCACTTGGCAAACTTGATGAGGCAGTTGTCCAGCCCCTCCACAATGATGCCGTTCTTGGAGTGAGTGATCTTCTTCGGGGGCGGGGAGGGCAGCGAGGTGGCCACATGGGTCAGCTGGGTTTCCGCCAGGGTTTCCGCCTGCTGAAGCATGGCCTCCTGGGCGGCCTTCTCCTTGCGCTCCCTGGCGACCCGGATCATTTCCTCCCGCGTGCGGTTTACCGCCTTGGCCGCGGTGATACCGCCGTAGCCGATGGCCGCGTACATATCGTCCAGGGCGTTGTATTTCAGCTTGTGGAGAATCACATCCATAAGGCCGGCGTCCATCACGTCG
>CAYSNK010000107.1:0-5365 GCA_964432375.1 uncultured Oscillospiraceae bacterium
CATCATCTTGTCCACCCGGCGCTGGTGGCGGCCTCCCTCAAACTCCGTATTCAGGAAAGCGTCCACGATCCGCCGCATCATGCTGGCGCCGATCATGGCGCCGCCCAGGGCCAGCACATTGGCGTTGTTGTGGCGGCGGGACATCTCTGCGGACAGGGGCTCGGAGCACAGGGCGCAGCGGATGCCCTTTACCTTATTTGCGCTGATGGAGATGCCGATCCCCGTGGTGCAGACCACAATGCCGACGTCGCACTGGCCGGAGGCCACCGCCCGGGCTGCGGCCTCCCCAAACTCCGGATAGTCGCAGGAGGCGGTGGAATCGGTGCCAAAATCCTGATAGGTGATCCCTTTTTCCTCCAGATATTTTTTCACTTCCCCCATCATGGGATACCCTCCGTGGTCACAGCCCAACGCAATCCTCATTGTCTTGTCCTCCATTTTCTCAATTTATATCCTTTTTTATAATGATACGCTTTATAACGCCTTCATAACCGGCTTTCTCTCCCGGTAAACGCAGAACCACCGGAAGCCCAGCTCCTTCAGCAGAGCCTGCCCCTCCGCAATCCCTTTTCCGATGTCGGCGGGATGATGGGCGTCAGAGCCCAGGGTGATCAGCTCTCCCCCGGCCTCCCGATACCAGCGGAACAGAGGCCGGTAATCCTCCACGCTCCTGCCCCGGCAGGTGTTCAGCTCCAGGGCTTTTCCGTTTTCCACCAGGCGGCGGAGGATTTCCCGAATCCGCCCCTCCCAGGGGGAAAGAGACACCGACATTCCGTCCCGATCCCGCAGATAGCGCAGCAGATAGGGCAAATGGGCCAGGGAATCGAAGCCGTTCCAGGCCACCAGCCGCTCCAGGGAGGAGAAGTAGTCCTCCATGCTGGCCCGGCACAGCTCCGGGTTTCCCCGATAGTTCAAGTCGAAGAAATCGGTGCAGCCGGCTTTTACACTCAGATTATGCACGGAACCCAGCACAAAGTCCAGCTTTTCTCTTAAAATGACCTCCGCTTCCCCGGGAAAATCCGAGGCGCCGCCCAGTTCAATGCCATAGTTCAGCCGCAGCCTGCTCCCGGCCGCTTGCTTCGCCGCCCGGAACTGCGCCCGCAGAGGGGCCCAGTCAAAGTCCAGTTGGATGGCTCCGTCCATACTCAGCAGGTCGCAGTGGTCTGTGATCGTCAGTTCCTCCAGGCCGTTGGCGATGGCGCAGGCCGCCAGGCGGGTCATGGGCTGCTCTCCGTCCGGAGAACAGTTGGAATGGGTGTGGTTATCAGAAAAATACATCCGCGCATCTCCTTTATCCGAAGGGCCAGGTGGGGAACCATTTCAGGAAAGCATAGCAGTACCACCTGGGCACCGTCAGGCCGGACAGGGCCGGGTAGAACAGCGCAAACAGCCCCACCGCGTAGGCGGTCACGCCGTAAACAATTCCCTTGCAGCGCCCCTTTGTCATCTCCCAGATTTCATTCATCACATAAACCATGGCAAACACCAGGAAGAGCACACAGCCGAAGTAGTGATACTCAAAGGTGGTGCGGGTAATCAGCAGCCAGGGAAACAGCTCGGCAAACCAGGCCACAAAGAGGAACAGGGCCAGGCCGGACTTTTTCCAGATGGCGTGTACCAGCAGGACGAGCTCCGACAGCAGGCCGCCCCAGGCCACCACCGGGTTGGCAAAGGCGGCGATGCAGGACTTGGTGCTGTCCGGATTGTATTTCACATAGTACAGGATGGGGCGGATATCCAGCAGCCACTGCCACCAGCGGGATTCATAGGGGTGGGACTGATTCACGCCATTGTGGTAGGTGAACATAAACACCTGGTTATCGAGCATTTCCCGGATCACCGAGCTTCCGGAAGCCCTGGCGTAGGGGATGTAGGCCAGGGTGTAAATGACGCCGGGGATGATAAGGAAGAACACCACCGACCACAGCAGGGTCAGAATCATCCAGCGGTAGAAGCCGTCCCCCTTCTTATGGCGGGTCCACTTCAGGATCAGGTTCCAGAAGTACAGCACGCAAAGCCCCACTCCGGCATAGATCACCGTCCACTTACAGGCGGCGCCGATGCCGAAAAACAGCCCGCACAGGCCCAGCGGCACAAGCTGGCGGCTCAGCTTTTCCCCCTCCTCCACGGTGAAGTATCGGTAGAGGAAGTAGAAGGCCAGCAGGATAAAGAGCACGGAATAGGTGTCTATCGTGGCGATCCTGGTCTGGGCGAAGTGCATGAAGTCAAAGGCGAAGAGCAGAGTGCCGCAGACGGCCAGCGGCGTCTTTCCGAACAGGTTTTTCAGGAAAACATAGAGGATCGGCAGCATGGCCGCCCCCAGCAGGGCGCCCATGATCCGCCACCCCACCGGGCACATTCCGAACACCAGGATGCCGAGGCTCATAATCAGCTTCCCCAGGGGCGGATGGGAATCCTCATAGGGGTAGACGTTGTTCAGGTGCTCGTATGCGGTGCGGGCATGGTAGACCTCGTCAAAGTAGGTGGAGTTCATAAAGGAGATGGTCTCCGGGACCTGATCCGGCTCATCGGTCAGCGCTCCCCGGGATGTCAGGGCTTCCCCGGAGATCAGCTCCCCCGCGCTGTTGAACAGGGCCACCTCCCCCAGGGCCAGGTTCTCCCCGTCCACCAGCCTGATCTGGATATATTTGGCCGTGATGGGAAAGCTCCAGGAGGGGGTGTGGGTTTTGGAGTCCTCCTCCGCCATTTCCTCCCCCATATCGTGCCATTTGAACAGGGTGCTGTAACGCTGGAACACGGTATCCAGCGTGGTCCAGCTCTCATCGTCGCTGGAGAAAGAAACCTCAAAGCTGCCGCCGGAATAGAGGCCGGAATAGTACCAGATATCGCTGATCTCTTCCTCCTGGGCCAGTTCGATCACCGTCACCGGCTCCTGAGAAGTCAGGGTGACAAAGGTCTGGGGATCACGGAAGGAGCCCAGGTTCACAAGGGCCACCGCAAGGTAAACCGCCGTGATCAGGATTACCGGCAGGCGGTCTTTCTTTTCCATCGGATGGCGCTTCAGCCGGAAGGACAGCTTTTTCTTTTCCTTGGGAGGCAGCGCCTTCCCCTCTTTTTCCAGCCTTGCGGCCCGGTTCTTCAGCCGCCTGTGGGCATACCAGATTTCCTCCAGATAGCGGAAGAGAAAGCACAACACAACGCCAATGGTCAGCGCGATCAAAACGCCGGTGGTGATATTGTAAATGGTATCCTGCATAGCGGCCTCCAGAAGTCGGGAAAAGATGAAAGGGAACAGGGGAATCCTGCTCCCTTTATATTAGTGCTTCTTTCTCTGTTTGTCAAAGAAATCTTTGCCGGCAGGGGCTTAGGCAGAACGGCCCCTCCCGCCCCAGTACATTGCTTTCCCCGGCGGCGGGTTCCCCTCCGGCCCCGGGGGAGGGCGGCGTTACCGCCTGTCAAAGACGGTATAGTCGATCATCTTTTCACTGCCGGCCACAACCGTTGTGCCGGTAAAGTCGCCCGCGCCGTTGATCAGGGTGCGGCACATACTCATGATCTGGTCGATGCCCATCAGGATGCCGAGGCTTTCAATCGGAATACCGATCTGCTGCACCAGAATGGAAAGGCAGATAAAACCGGCGCCGGAGATTGGGGGCGCGCCCATGGAAAGGATCACGATGGTAAACGCCAGCTTCAGCAGGACGTCCGGGGTCAGGGGCACCTGGTACAGGGCGGCGAGGAACAGCACGCTGAGGGTCAGGTATACGCAGGCCCCGTCCATGTTGATGGTGGAACCCAGGGGCATGGAAAACGAACTGATTTTCGGAGAGATGCCCAGCCGCTTGGAGCAGGTGTCCAGGGATTGGGGCATGACGGCGCTGGTGCTGCAAAAGGTGACAAAGGAGATGAAATTGGGAAGGCACTTCCGGAAAAACGTGGCGGGATTTCTCCGGAGAAAGACCAGAACCAGCAGACCGTAGATGCAGAGCATACACAGCCCTCCGACTATCATGCCGAGAATCAGCTTGAGCAGCGCCAGGATCATGGATGTGTCGATGCTCAGAACCAGCAGCGTCATCGCGCAGAAGGTGGCAAGGGGGATGGTTTTCATCACCAGGGAGGCAATTTTCAAAAACAGCCGGTTGCAAAGGCCAAGTACCTCGGCCAACCGCTGGCGATCCCCGCCATTGTCCATCAGGTTGGCCGCAACGCCGGTCAGAATTGCGAGGAAAATGATCTGGAGCATATCGGTGCCGGTCAGCGCGCCGATAAAGCTGGTTGGGATGATGTTGACAATCGTATCCAACACAGAGATCCCGGTGGTGCCGTCGGAGGAATAGCTGAAGGATGAAAGGTCGAGAACCACGTTTGCGCCGGGCTGCAGCACCTGGTAGATGAGATAGCCGACGAGGATGGCGAGAAAGGAGGTGCAGGTATAAAACAGGAGCACCTTCATGCCGATCCGCCCGTATTCCCGGATGTTGGAGATGCCGGCGACGCTGGTGGAGATGGAGAAAAAGACCACGGGAACCACCAGCATTTTCAGCGCATTCAGGAACATGGTGCGCAGCGGGGTCAGAACATAGTCGGAGATCCCGGCGTTGAGGGCGTCTCCGCCGAAAACCCGCAGCAGCAGGCCCGCGGCAATGGCGCAGACAAAGGCAACGGTGACCATAATCAGGGTGCGGGGCTGGGATTTGCTGGCCACATACTGCACCTCGTTCAGATGGTTGCGGCGATAATAGCTCAGACTGTTCCCCAGCGCGGTCAGAAGCTGCTCCTTGGGCAGGGGCACGTCAAAGTCCGGGTCCGGCATGGGCGGGTCACTGTCGATCAGCGCCCGGATGTCCAGATCCTCCAGCGGGTTGTAGGCAGGCCCGTCTGAAACGATGCGGATCACCACTTTTCCCCCGGATTTCTGGACAGAGAGGCCGATGAACCGGGGGCCCTTTGCCGCCATCAGCTCCACGATGGAGCCTGTCAGATTGGTGCTGTTGAACACGTTGGGCTCAGACAGCCCCTCTTTCCGCAGCCGGCCGCTGACAAAGGCTGCGATATCTTTCAAAAGTGTTTCGTTGTTTTCAAATCGCTGTTTCACAGAACAACAGAGTCCTTTCCTTCCGTTTTTCGATTTCGCAAAGCCCTGGGAACCTCCGAACATACACGTCTCCGGCGTTTTGCGGCTGTTTGCCCCCGGAAATGCGCTGCTCAGATTGGGCATACACAAAGGATTCCTGGGTTTTCGCGCCTTTTTCTGACGAAAAATCTCCCGCAAATCGCTTTTGCCGGTTTGTTCGGAGCTTACCTTGGAACCGTTCCAAGGTTTCTGTCCTTAATTATAGTGAGCCATTTCCGCGCTGTCAAGGCGCGGCCTGGGCCGTTCGGGAGAAAATCCGCCAATATT
>CAYSNK010000108.1:0-5360 GCA_964432375.1 uncultured Oscillospiraceae bacterium
AATCAGAGTTTCCCTAACGCGCTGTCGGCGACGGATTCGGAGCTTCCCGAAAATTTACGGAAAGAACGTGATTACATTGACATTTACCGAACTGAAGGCCCTGGATCAGCAATATGTCATGCAGACGTATAGCCGCTTTCCAGTGGGCATTGCCTCCGGCAAGGGCGCGGCCCTGACGGGAGTGGATGGACGGCGCTATATTGACTTCGCCTCCGGCATCGGCGTCAACTCCGTGGGCTACGGCAACGAGAAGTGGATCGAGGCCATCACCAGGCAGGCGGGCACCCTGGGCCATATTTCCAACCTGTATTACTCCGAGCCATACGTCCGGCTGGCCCAGGTCTTATGCACCCGCACCGGTATGGCCTGCGCCTTCTTTGCCAACGGCGGCGGGGAGGCCAACGAGGGCATGATTAAGCTGGCCCGGAAGTATTCCTATGACAAATATGGCCCGGGCCGCTCCACCATCGTCACCCTGGTCAACTCCTTCCATGGCCGCACCATCACCACCCTCCGGGCCACCGGGCAGGAGGTGTTCCATCAGTATTTCTTCCCCTTCACCGAGGGCTTCCGCTATGCGGAGGCCAACAGCATCGAGTCTGTGAAGGCCCAGTGCGGCGATGACACCTGCGCCGTGATGATGGAGCTGGTGCAGGGGGAGGGCGGCGTTCTGCCGCTGGATCACGAATTTGTCCGGCAGGTCAAGGCCCTGTGTGAGGAAAACGACTGGCTGCTGTGCATCGACGAGGTGCAGACCGGTATTGGCCGCACCGGAACCATGATGGCATTCCAGCAGTACGGCATCCTGCCCGATGTGGCCGTGTTTGCCAAGGGCATTGCCGGCGGCCTGCCCATGTCCGGCGTGCTGGCCAACGAGAAGTGCCGCAGCGTTCTGACCCCCGGCACCCACGCCACCACCTTCGGCGGCAACCCCATCGCCGCCTCCGCAGCCCTGGCGGTTCAGGAGATCCTGAGCGACCGGGTTCTGGAGGAGGTCAAGGAGAAGGGGGCCTATCTCCGCCAACGGATCGAAGCCCTTGGCTCCCCCGCCGTGTCCGGGACCCGGGGCCTGGGCCTGATGCTGGGCATAACCCTGAAGGAGGGCTATGTCAACTCCCAACTGGCCGCCGAGATGGTGTCCTCCGGCCTGCTGGTGCTGACCGCCGGGCAGAACGTCATCCGCCTGCTGCCCCCGCTGACCATCACCTATGAGGAGATGGACGAGGGCCTGGCCATAATGCGGCAGGTACTCTGCAAGTAAGAGAAGGAATTGCCATGAAAAAAGATTTGCTGAAGCTGCTGGATCTGTCCCCCGCCGACATCGAGCAGGTCCTGGACGCGGCGGATCAGATGAAATTCAACCAGCGCCACAGCCTGCCCCACCGCTGTCTGGAGGGCAAAACCGTGGTGATGATTTTCGAGAAGAACTCCACCCGCACCCGCGTCTCCTTTGAGACGGGCATCTACCAGCTGGGGGGCCATGGCATCTATCTGGCCGGCAGGGATAGCCAGATCGTCCGGGGCGAGGCCATTGAGGATACCTCCCGCACCCTGGCCCGCTATTGCGACGCGGTGGTCATCCGCACCTACGATCAGCATGAGGTGGAAACGCTGGCCTCCTACGCCCAGGTTCCCGTGATCAACGGCATGACGGATTTCAGCCATCCCTGCCAGGTGCTGGCAGACCTGATGACCGTCCGGGAAAACTATGCCCGGCTGGAGGGGCTGAACGCCTGCTACATCGGCGACGGCGACAATATGTGCAACTCCCTGATCGTGGGCTGCCTGAAATGCGGCATGAATGTCCGGGTGGCCTGCCCCGAGGGGTACGAGCCCGCCCAGGAGGTGCTGGACTTTGCCGACACCGTCACAGGGCCCGCCTTCGCGCTGCTCCGGGACCCCGGGGAGGCCGCCCGGGATGCCGATGTGGTCTTTACCGATGTCTGGGTTTCCCAGGGCAAGGAAGCGGAGCGAGACCGCCGGATCGCCGCCTTCCAGGGCTATCAGGTCAACGGGGAGCTGATGGCGCTGGCCCGCCCCGGCTGCATGGTGCAGCACTGCCTGCCCGCCCACCGGGGGCAGGAGATCTCCGCCGAGGTGTTCGAGGCCCATGCCGACCAGATTTTTGAGGAGACCGAAAACCGCCTCCATGTGCAGAAAGCGGTGCTCTCCCTCCTGCTGGGCGGTGCCCCCTCCCGGGGCTGACGCCGCCGACCCGCTTCCATAATCATTCCCTGCCGGAACAGGCGTTGTTTCCTGTTCCGGCAGGGATTTTTTGACGATATACGGCCCCGGCGGATAAAATTGAGCCCGCCGGAGCCGAACGCCTCAATGACGATTCCTTTGTAATGCAGGGTAATGCAGGTCGATCAGCAGATCGAAGATCTTCGGGCGGAAGCCGGGGGTCAGCTTGATGAGGAATACATCCTGGCAGAGGTTGTCCGGCTTGTCAATGTGCGCGCCTCTATAACAGGGCGGTGAGCAGCCAGATCCCGCCGGTCAGGGCGGCCCCCACCGCCATCCAGAACACGGGGGACAGCGTCATTCTCCGGCTGGGGCGCAGGGAGTGACTGCGCAGATAGCAGGAGGCCACGCTGCCGGCCTCCGCCAGCACCTGATCCGCAGAAACGCCCTGCCGGGTCAGCGCCTCCTCCCGGAGGAAAAACACCGCCTGCTCGAAAAAGCGGGGATCAGGAGAACGAACCACAATGACGCGCCTTGACGTACCTTTGACCATAAGAAAACACCTCTCCTTTTTTGGGGAGCCCCTGATTCGACTGGCAAGAGCCGCGAATCAGCGCCTGCCGGTTTGTTCGGAGTTTCCCCCTGGCTGTCCTTTCCAGTGTAACCAGAAAACAGGAAAAGTATACGTCATTTGATCCGTTTGGAGATCCGGAGCACCACTGCGGTGCGGTCATCCCGGTTTTCGCCCCGGTTGGAGCTCAGGTTCAGCAGCACCAGGGCCAGGGAGCGGGCGTCCAGGTTCCCGCCGCTGAGAAGCGCCTTGCGGAGCCAATCGTCGTCCAGCCCATCGCAGATCCCGTCGCTGAGCAGGAGGACGGTGTCCCCCTGCTCCAGGGGGAGATGGGTGACGGCGGGGGCCTGGGACGGCCCGGCGGCCCCGGCGGGGAGGGCGCCGCCGGAAATCCGGTGAACCTGGCTGTCCCGGCAGAGATAGGAGGGGGCGGCCCCCAGCTTGTAAAAGCTGGCCTGGCAGGAAAACAGGTCGATGGTCAGCAAATCAATGGTAGAATAGCCGCCCCCGGCCTCTCCCCGGAGGCCCATGGCGCCGCAGACGGTGCGGAGGGCGGATTCCGGCTCCAGCTCCGCCTGGAGGAGCCGCTCCAGCAGGCGGAGCACCAGTTTGCTCTCCTTTGCCGCCCCCTTCCCGCAGCCCATGCCGTCGCAGAGAATGACCCGGAGAACCCCGTCCTCCCCTTTGAACCACCGGCAGGTGTCCCCGGAAACGGTGTTGCCCTCCCGGGGCAGGGAGGAGATCCCGGCGGAAACGCAATAGGGTTCCAGCTGCACCAGGGTCAGGCATTGTCCCTCCGGCTCCGCGCTGAGAGAGCCCCGGCGCAGGGGAAGGGAAAGGAGGCCGGTCAGCCCCTCGATGATCTCCGGACGGTCTGCCAGAGAGAGGTCGCTGCCCAGCAGCTCCACCATCAGGTGGCCGCCCCGGTCATAGAGCACGCGGCCCTGGGCGGGAATCCCCCGCCCCCGGAGAAAGCCCTCCAGCTTGCGGGTGCGGAGCCTGTCCGGGTGCGGGCGGGCGGACAGGGCGTTGGCGGCGGAGGACAGCAGCCGGGCCAGCTCCCGATATTGGCCGCAGACAGCAGCCCGGCTTTCCCGCACCCGGGCCTGGAATTGGCGTTGGGCCAGCAGGTTGGAAAGCTCCTGATTGACGGCGGACAGATAGGCGGAAAAGTGGGCGCAGCGCTCCGCGAACTGGGGCGGGAAGTCCTCGGGGACCCCCTGGCCCCGCTTCAGCAGCCGGGGGAAGGCGGCGGTCAGGGCGGCCCGGGTTTCGGAATACTGCTGCCGCCAGCAGCGGTTGCGCTTGATGCAGCTGGCGCAGACCCGGTCTGAGGCCCGCTGAAAGACCAGCATGGAATCCGGCGGGTCGCCGGCGGACCCGCTGAGGGAAACCCGCAGATCGTCATAGATGCTGCGGAACGCGGCGGATTGGGCGTCCAGCCGGTTCCGAACCTGAACCATGGCGGGGACGGCGGCGGGAATGGCGGGAGGGCGCACCTCCCGCTGCCGCAGGGAGCAAAACAGCCGCCGGGGGAGCAGCAGGAGGAGCCCGCCGGCCAGCAGCGCCTCGGTCAGCATGGCCGGGGAGGGGGATTCCCAGGCCAGGGAGATGAGAGCCGCCGCCGCCAGGCAGGAGGCCGCCCCCCAACGGCGGCGCCTGCGCCCGGAAAAGCCCGCCGCCATACCGGACAGGCAGAACAGGGCGGTGTGGTAGGGGGCCTCGGCCAGGGGAAGATCCACCGAAAAGCCGAAAAGCACCCCGGCGCAGGCCCCCGCCTCCGGGGAATAATAGGTGCCCAGGAGCAGGACAACGACCAGAGCGCAGCAGCGGGCCGGGGAGAGCCCTCCCACGGTGAACGGGGCCAGGGAGGAGAGCAGCGCCGCCGCCAGCAGGAACAGGCAGCCCGCCTGAACCGGGTCCTCCCTCCGCCCCGTCCGGAACCAGTGAACCAGGTCGGTGCAGATGCCCGGGACGGTCCCGGCGGGGAACAGGGCCCGGCGAAAGCACCAGACCGCCGCAGCGGTCAGCGCCCCCTCCAGGAGCAGCAGGCCGATGGCCCGGGGAATCCAGTGCTGCTCCGACAGCAGGGGAACGCCGATCAGCAGATCCAGTCCCCCGGCAACCAGCGGCATGAACCAGAATGTCCGGAACAGCCGGGAGTCATAAAAGGCAAAGGCCACGGCATAGACTAGGACAGCCACAGCCGCATAGCGGAGCCCTTCTGTCAGCCCGACGGCAGAGACCGCTCCCAGGCAAACGCCCATCAGGGCGGCGGCCCCGCCCGCCCCCGGCCCGGCGGCCCCCACCAGCCCCAGGCCGAAGGGGGTGCATTGGCCGCCGATCTGTCCCCCGGCCAACAGCCGGCCCATCCCCAGCCAGGCGGCGCAGGAGATTCCCCGGGTAATCAGGGGCGTGTCCAGGGCGGAGCGCACCGCAGAGCGGGCCTGCGCGCCGAACTGACGAAGCTGCGCGAGGAAGATTTCCTTCACATTCATGTTATTCCATCCTTCCGTATCCAGTATGTATTCAGAACTTCTTTCAGTATAAAAAAGGATGGAGAAGAAACCGGTCGGGAAATAATCCGGGAAAGGGAAATCGCGCC
>CAYSNK010000109.1:0-5278 GCA_964432375.1 uncultured Oscillospiraceae bacterium
CTGACGAGCCGTCCCTTTGTTCTTTTATTCTTTCAGAATTTTTTTCAGGTTGCCGCCCATCACGGCCCGAAGTTCCTCCGGCGTCAGGCCGGCCTCCGCAGTCATCTGTGTCACGAAGCGGGTCATATCCATCTCCCGGCACTTGGAGGGATAGAGCAGCAGGGGAAAGTCGCTGCCAAAGAGCAGCCGCTCCGCCCCCACCAGGTCTATCACAGCCCGGATCGAGCGCAGCTCGTAGAGCAGGGGATTGGCGGCGGTGTCATAGAACACATTGGGGGCCAGATCCCTGTGAATGCGGCGGTTCAGCTCATAAAAGGGGAGGCCGCCGCCCAGATGGGCCAGGAGAAAGGTCACATGGGGGAAGCGCTTTGCAATTTCCGGAAGCGGGGACAGGGAGGTGGTGTCCTTCCCGGGATAGGGGTGGCCCACCGGCTCGCCGCAGTGGATGCAGACGGGGAGCCGGTAATGGTCGGCGCACTCCAGCAGGTTGAGGAAATCGGGGTCCCGGAAGTCATAGCCATTTCCGCCGGGGCCAAGCTCCCCGATGCCGGAAAAGCCCAGCTTCCTGCAGCGCTCCACCTCGGCAATGGAGGGGGCGCCGAATTTGGGGTTGACGGAGAGAAAGCCCCTGAGCCGATCCGGGTGGGCCTCCAGCAGCTCAGCCATATAGTCGTTGTGCAGGGTTTGCAGGCCGATGTCGTTCCAGTACCAGCCCTGCATGACCAGGCCCCGCACACCGGCCCTGTCCGCGCAGGCCAGGGCCTCCCGGCTGTCTGCCCAGGCTTCCTCTGTGCCCTTTCCGTTTTCCGGCTTCCGGGTCAGGGCTTGAAACCAGGGATCTCGGGGGGCGTATTTTTCCCAGTTCCGGTAAATTTCCGGCGGGAACAGATGGACATGAGAATCCCAGATCTCCGTGGGGATCATCTCCTTTTTCGCCGTTTGCCCGGGCGGGGCAGCCGGCGCGGATGTACAGCAAAGACCCATGCGCCCGTATGCGTTCCTATCCGGCGGCGCTGTTCTCGCATGGGGATTTTATTTGCACTTGGCCAGGAGGGTTTCCCAGCGCTGGTCAACCCATTTCTGGGCGGCTTCCAGGGTCCATTCATTGCCGGGCTGGAAGCAGTGCTTGAAGCGGCCCTGGAGCTTCATGAAGTCGGCCACGGGCAGCTTTTGCTTGGGCAGATAGGTCAGGTGATATTCCCCGTTGACCACCTCATACAGGGGCCAGAAGCAGGTTTCCACCGCCATCTTGCAGATTTGGGGCAGCAGCTCGGAGGAATACTGCCAGCCCCGGGGGCAGGGGGTCAGGATATTGACAAAGGCAGGGCCCTCGGTGTAGATGGCGCGGTGGGCTTTTTCATAAAAGTCCTTCAGATTGCCGGTCATGGTGGTCTGGGCGGCGTAGGGGATGCCGTGGGCCACGCAAATATCGGTCAGCAGCTTCTGCCCCTGCTCCTTGCCGGTGGACTGGGTGCCCGGCGGGGTGGTGGTGCTGTTGGCAAACTTGGGGGTTGCGGAGGAGCGCTGGATGCCGGTGTTCATATAGGCTTCGTTGTCGTAGCAGAAGTAGGCGAAGTCCGTGCCCCGCTCCATGGCGCCGGAAAGGGACTGGAAGCCGATGTCGTAGGTGCCTCCGTCCCCGCCCAGGGCAATGACCTTATAGGTGCCTTGAATCTTGCCCTTCTTCTTCATCATGCGGTAGGCCGCTTCCACGCCGGAGGCCACGGCGGAGGTGTTCTCAAAGGCGGAGTGGATGTAGGAGTCGGACCAGGCGGTATAGGGGAACTGGAAGGTGGAAACCTCCACGCAGGAGGTGGCGTTGCAGATCACCGCCTTGTCGCCGGGATTCATCGCCCGCAGGACTGCCCGGCAGGCGATGCCGGAGCCGCAGCCCGCGCAGAGGGTCTGGCCGGGGTTGAAGCGCTCCGGCTTGTTCATTTCCTGTCTCAAATTATATGCCATGATTACTGCACCTCTTCTCTCAGATCGCGCTGGCCCAAATGGGTGTAGACCGGGCCAACCTGACCGGTGGCCGCGATATTTTCCAGCCGGTTCAATACGCGCCGGGCCTGATCCACAGTGAAATCCCGGCCTCCCAGCCCGTAGACGATGTCCACCATCTTGGGACGGGCATCCAGATTGATGCAGGCGGAAGCGGTCTCCGCGAACAGGGGGCCGCCGTTGGCGGAAAAGCCCTCGCTCTTGTCCAGAACGGCAACGGCCTTGCAGCCCTTTAAAGCCTGGGCCAGCTCATCCCCGGGGAAGGGGCGGAAGACCCGCACCTTGATCAGGCCGCATTTGACTCCCCGCTCCCGCAGCTCGTCCACGGCTGCCCGGGCGGTTCCGGCGGAGGAACCCATGATGACCATGGCGATTTCGGCGTCCTCCATCCGGTATTCCTCAAAGAAGGAGTAATGGCGGCCAAAGGTGCGCTCAAAGTCGGCTGCAACCTCCAGAATGACGCCCTTGGCTTTTTTCATGGCCTCGGCCTGGGCCACCCGGGCCTCCATGTAGTAAGCGGAGATCCCGTAGGGGCCGACCGCCAGGGGCGCTTTCTCGTTGAGCAGGTAATTTTCCGGGTGATATTCGCCCACGAATTTTTTCACGGCATCGTCCTCCTCCAGCAGGATGTTTTCCAGGGCGTGGGAGGTGATGAAGCCGTCCTCGCAGATCATAACCGGGAGGCGGACGTCGGGATGCTCGCCGATGCGGTGGGCCTGGAGGTAGTTGTCATAGGCTTCCTGATTGTTCTCAGAGTAAATCTGGATAAAGCCGGAGTCCCGCTCCGCCATGGAGTCCGAGTAGTCGTGGTTGATATTGATGGGGCCGGTCAGCGCCCGGGTCGCCACGGCCATCACCACGGGCAGCCGGGCGGAGGCCACTACATATAAAACCTCGTTCATATAGGAAAGGCCGGCGGAGGAGGTGGCGGTGACGGCGCGGCAGCCCGCAGCCTCCGCGCCCATGCAGGCGGAGAGGGAGGAGTGCTCAGACTCCACGGTGATAAATTCGGTGCCCGCCTTGCCATCGGCCACATATTGGGCGAAGTACTGGGGGATCTCGGTGGAGGGGGTGATGGGGAACATGGCGAACACGTCAGGGTTGATCTGGCGCATGGCGGTGGCAATGGCCTCATTGCCGGACATTCTGTCTCGAATACTCATAGCTTATACCTCCTCCCAGCGGATCGCCTTGAAGGGGCAGACGGAATAGCAGATGCCGCAGCCCTTGCAGTGGTCGTAGTCAAAGTCCTGACGCCTGCCGTCCACAACGGGAATGGAGGAGTCGGGACAGTATGGGGTACACATCAGGCACTGCTTGCATTTTGCCCGATCCCAATAGGGAACCTTGGTGCGCCAGTCGCCGGTGCGGTTGAGGACGGAGGTGCCGCCCTCGTTGATTTCCAGTCCGGCGGGATATTCCTGCCAAGCCTGGCTGGTGTTGATGGATGCGGTTTTCAGCTCTTTCATGCTTCGCGCACCTCCTTCATGGATTCCGCCAGACAGTCCAGATTGCCCTGGACCACCTGGGGTTTGGTTGCAAACTTGTGGCGATAAGAAGTCTCCATATCTCTGAGGAACTGGTCGGGATCAACACAGCGGCTGACCTCCACCACGGCGGCCAGCATGGGGCTGTTGGGGAAGTAGCGGCCCAGGTGCTTCAGGGAAAGGGCCTTGGCGTCGATGGTACAGACCCGGCCCTTGTAACCATGGAGCATGGGGCGCAGCTCCTCGGGAGCCTTGGCACTGTTGATAATGATGGCTCCGCTTTCCTTCAGGCCGGCGGATACGTCAACCGTATTCAGCAGGGTTTCGTCCACCACTACCACATAGTCGGGCGTGTAGATATTGGAGTGGACGTCGCAGCGGGTGTCGGAGATCCGGTTGTAGGCGGTGATGGGCGCGCCGCCGCGCTCGGGGCCGTACTCGGGGAAGGACTGGACGTACTTGCCGGCAAAGAAGGCGGAGTCAGCCAGGAGCTGGGAGGCGGATTTCGCCCCCTGACCGCCGCGGCCATGCCAGCGGATTTCGATCATGCTTTTCATTCATTTTCCTCCTTGAGAAAGTTTTTCGACATTCGTCAGCGTTATCATGACAAACAGATAACAAAAAGCACCCGCCCGTGTAAAAGGGCGGGTGCGTCATACGCTCCGTTGTACCACCTGTTACTGCGTACCATCATACGCGCTTCCGATAACGGGGAAAACCGTCAGGGCCTACTGGGTAAGACTTTCGGCCTGAAGCTCGGGAGTGATATTCAAAACCGGGCCTTCTGCCGGGCTTGCACTGGCCCCGGCTCGCTGAAAGAAGAAAATCCGGAATCTACTGTCTCCGTCGTCGCTTTTCAACAGGACACATTCTAACCCTTTTTATGCAGGTTGTCAATGGGGAAAATGCAGGAAAGGGGTATTTTTTCGGAAATAAACGGCTTCGGTGGCGGATTCGGGAGAATATTACAGCAAATTGCTCAAAAATCCGGACACCGGAAGATAGAGGACGGGCAGGAAAATGGCAGGAAGCATATTTCCTACACGGATGTGCTTTTCCGGAAAGATCATATTGATACCGAGGCCCAGAATGAGCAGGCCGCCCACGGCGCTCATCTCCGTGACCACGGCGGCGGAGAGGTAAGGGCCGATCACCCCGGCCAGCAGGGTCAGCAGGCCCTGGTAAACCAGCACCGACCCGGCGGAGAACAGGGCGCCCACCCCCATGGTGGCAGCAAAGGAGATGTCGGTGACGCCATCAATCACGCCTTTGGAGAGGATGATGG
The DNA here is from genome assembly GCA_964432375.1 of uncultured Oscillospiraceae bacterium. Lineage (GTDB taxonomy): Bacteria > Bacillota > Clostridia > Oscillospirales > Oscillospiraceae > JAJQBJ01. The sequence continues at coordinate 4,774 of CAYSNK010000109.1, forward strand.
AGTAGTTGCGGTTGATGCCCGCTTCAAGGGCGCCCATGACGGACATAGAGCCGATGCAGAAGATCAGGGAGGTGGAGACAAACCCCTGGGTAAAGGTGCTGTTCTGTTTTCCCCGTTCCACATGGCGCTGAATCCAAGCCCCCAGCGCGTCCAGACGATCCTCAATGCGGAGGAGCTCCCCGATCACCGTTCCGATGACCAGGCAGATGATCATGCACAGGGTATCGGCAGTCTTGACGGCGGAGGAAATGCCGATGCACATAACAGCCAGGGCCAATCCGGAGGTCAGCACCTGGGTGAGGCGTTCCGGGATTCGGTTCTTGAACAGCAGGCCCAGAATACCGCCGATCAGGATCAGTACGGCGTTGATGACAGTTGCAATCATAATGAATAAATCCTTTCTTTGAATGATTTCATCTTTTCGGCTATCATACCACAATTTCACTCTGCTGAAAAAGCGGTCTGCCCTTTACTTTTCTCAATAATATTTTTATAATAGAGGTGA
>CAYSNK010000110.1:0-5257 GCA_964432375.1 uncultured Oscillospiraceae bacterium
TACCAAAAAGCCCGGGAAATTGGAAGCGCTTTTTCCGGGATATTTCCCGCCTCTGCTATCGAATCCATTAAAAAACGCAGCGGCTGCGTTCCGCTGCGTTTTTCAAGGAAGCTCCGGATCAACGGCGAGGGCGATTTGCGGGAGATCTTTCGTCAGAAAAAAGGCGCGAAAGCCCGGGAATACTTCCTGTATTTCCAGTTAGAGCATCCATTTCCGGGGTCAAAGATCCGCAAAGCGCCGGTGACGCTTTGATTCAGAGGGTTCTTAAGGCGCTGCTCCGTTCGGCAGTTAATAGGAAGGTTGGAGGGGCATCGGCTGCATCTGTGAGTTTGAGAGTTTTGGAGCAGTTAGCTTGCCTTAACTGACGATATGTTAGCATAATCTAACTCCCTTGTCAACCCTTTTTTTGAAATTTTTTCTCCGTGGAAGCTCTGAGTCAATCGCCGACAACGCACTCCCCATGAAGGCCCGCCGCTCAGGAAGTCCAATCAGGTTCAGATCTGCCCCGGCTCCTGTTGATCCCGCTCCAGGAAATCCTCCAGGGTATATCCATCCACATACTCATTGATGACCCGATCCATGCCCTCCCAGAACCAGAGCGTGTCGCACTGGTCACAGCGGGCGCACTGGTTGATTTCGCTTTTCAGACAGTCTATGGGCGCGAGGCTGCCCTCCACAGCCCGGAGCATTTCACCAATGCTGTATTCCGCCGGGGTTCGGGTCAGCATATAGCCGCCCATGGCGCCCCGGATGCTTTTCAGATAGCCCGTCTTATTCAGCTTCAGGATGATCTGCTCCAGATATTTGACGCTGATGTTCTGCCGGCCGGAGATCTCCTTTAAAGAAACCACGGCCCCCTCCCCCTGCCGGGCAATATCCAGCATCAGGCGCAGGGCATACCGGCTCTGAGATGATATTTTCATGTGTCATCAACTCCGCCCCTATTTTACCTGTTTCCTCCGGAAAACGCAAGAAGGAACCGGCCCCTAATCCTATATTTTTTATAGGATTTTTTTCAAAACCTATTGACAATCCCGCCCCAGTGTGCAATACTAGTGACGCTCTGAAGAAACCGGCAGGGACTGTTGTCCGGCCGCTGACGATCAATTCAGAGGTTCCTGAATCAAGCGCCGGCGGCACGGTTGTTCCGTGGCCCCCGGCAAACGCGAAAGCCAACCCCATCGGGATTGGCGGTTTTTAAACCATCAAATCCTAGTGTTTCACTCGGGTTTATTCGGCATAAAGGAGAAGGTTGCATGGCACAAGAGATTTTAAATGTAAATCAGTTGTCCGTCTGCGTTGAGGATAAGCCGATTTTACACGCAGTCAATTTAAAAATGAACGCCGGGGAGACCCATGTTCTCATGGGCCCCAACGGTGCGGGCAAGTCTACCCTGGGCTATGCCCTGATGGGCAATCCGAAATATCAGGTTTCAGGCGGCAGCGTCACCTTTAACGGCGAGGATCTCCTGGCAAAAAACGTGGCGGAGCGGGCCCAGGCCGGCCTCTTTCTGTCCTTTCAGAACCCCATCGAGGTGCCCGGGATTTCGCTGATCAACTTCATCCGCTCCGCCTACGAGCAGCGGGGCAATAAAATCAGCCTCTTTAAATTCCGCGGGCTTCTGCGGAAGCAGATGGAGTTCCTCCAGATGGACGAGGACTATATGAACCGTGACCTGAACGTGGGCTTCTCCGGCGGTGAAAAGAAGAAGGCGGAGATTTTGCAGCTGCTGATGCTCCAGCCCCGGCTGGCCATCCTGGACGAAACCGACTCCGGCCTGGATGTGGACGCGGTCAAGACGGTTTCCATGGGGGTCAAGGAATATCAGAGGAATCAGAACGGCGCCCTGCTGATCATCACCCACAGCGCCCGTATTCTGGAGTCCCTCCATGTGGATCGCACCCACATCCTGGTGGGCGGCAGGATTGTTGCCACCGGCGACGCGGGCCTGATCGATCAGGTCAACGAGAACGGCTTTGAGCCGTTCCTGAACCAGTGAGGCGCCCGATATGGCAGAGAACGAAAAGACTGTGGTTGCGGATGTTGACCGCAGCATTTATGACTTCAAGGATGAGTCCAAGGACTCCTACCGGATCGAAAGCGGACTGACCCCCGAGATCGTGGAAAAGATCTCCGAGGAAAAGCACGACCCCGCCTGGATGCGGGAATTTCGGCTGAAGGCCCTGGAAATCTACAATAATACCCCCATGGTGGACTGGGGCCCGGATATCAGCGGGCTGGATATGGCAAACATCGTCACCTACGTCCGGCCCAACACCTCTATGCGGGCCAAGTGGAGCGAGGTTCCCGAGGAGATCAAGCAGACCTTTGAGCGCCTGGGCATCCCCCAGGCGGAGCGGGAATCCCTGGCCGGTGTGGGCGCCCAGTATGACAGCGAGCTGGTCTACCACAACGTCCGGGAGGACGTGGCAAAGCTGGGGGTGGTCTACACCGATATGGAAAGCGCCCTGACGGGCGAGTACGCCGACATGGTGAAAAGCCACTTTATGAAGCTGGTCCCCCCCACCGACCACAAGTTCGCCGCCCTCCACGGCGCGGTCTGGTCCGGCGGCTCCTTTGTGTATGTGCCGCCCAAGGTGGAGGTCACCATCCCCCTGCAAAGCTATTTCCGCCTGAATGCCCCCGGCGCAGGCCAGTTTGAGCACACCCTGATCATCGTGGATCAGGGGGCCAGCCTCCACTTTATCGAGGGCTGCTCCGCCCCCAAATACAATGTGGCCAACCTGCACGCGGGCTGCGTGGAGCTGTTTGTGGGCAAGGACGCCAAGCTGCGCTACTCCACCATCGAGAACTGGTCCAAGAATATGTACAACCTGAACACCAAGCGGGCTGTGGTGGCGGAGGGCGGAATTGTGGAATGGGTTTCCGGCTCCTTCGGCAGCCATGTCAGCTATCTCTACCCCATGAGCATCCTGAACGGCGCCCGCGCCAAATGCGAATTTACCGGCATCACCTTTGCGGGCAAAGGTCAAAACCTGGACACCGGCCTGAAGGTGGTTCACAATGCGCCGGAAACCAGCAGCCATGTCACCACCCGCTCCATCTCCAAGGACGGGGGCATCAGCACATTCCGCAGCGCCGTAACGGTCACCCCCAAGGCAAAGAAGGCAAAGTCCAGCGTCAGCTGTCAGTCCCTGATGGTGGACGACATTTCCCGCTCCGACACGATCCCGGCCATGGACATCCGCACCAACGACGCGGATATCGGCCACGAGGCCACCATTGGCCGCATCAGCGATGATGCCGTGTTTTATCTGATGGCCCGGGGTATTCCCGAGGAGGACGCCCGCGCCATGATTGTCAGCGGCTTTGCGGAGAACGTCAGCAAGGAACTGCCCCTGGAGTACGCGGTGGAGATGAATAACCTGATCCGCCTGGAAATGAAGGGCAGCATAGGCTAAGGGGAGGACCGAGAATACCATGGAAGCATTTGATATGATTGTAAACCGCCTTCCGGTGAAAACCTGGAACCATCTCCATGTAAATGAGACTGCGGTTTCCCAGGTGGCTGTCCGCGACAAAGGCGCCGTTGCGGTTTCCGGCGGCCCGGCGCTTTCCCCGGCGGCCAGCGCGGAGCCCTTTGCGGAGATCCCCACCGGCATCGGCAAGGATGTAGACAGCCTGCTGGCAAGGGCCGGGATCAAGGCCGACGCCCTGGCGATCCCCGCCGGGGCGGAGCCGGAGGCCATCCGCCTGACCTTTTCCTATCAAACCGGGGACGCCGCCGCCAACCAGATCCTTGTGACCCTGGGGGAGGGCAGCTCGGCCACCCTTTTGATGGACTACACCTCCTCCCCGTCCGCCGCCGGTCTGGGGGTGGTGCAGACGAAAATCCACGCGAAAAAAGGCGCCGTCCTGCGGCTGGTGCAGGTGCAGCGGGTGGGCGAGGGCTTCACCTTTTTCAACGACACCGGCGCCCTCTGCGAGGAGGGGGCCCGGGTGGAGCTCATCCAGCTTGTGCTCTCCGGCGAGCGGAGCTACACCGGCCTTGAGGCAGCGCTCTCCGGCGATCAGAGCAGCCTGAACGCGGAGGTGGCCTACGCCCTGGCCCGGCGGGAAAGGCTGGATATGAACTATGTGGTTCGCCACATCGGGAGGCAGACGGTCAGCGGCATCAGCGCCGCAGGCTCCCTGCGGGACAGGAGCGCCAAGCTGTTCCGGGGCACCATTGATTTTCTCAAGGGCTCCGCCGGTTCCGTAGGCGGCGAAAAGGAGGAGGTTCTGCTGATTGACGACGAAACCGTCAATCAGACCATCCCCCTGATCCTCTGCGCGGAGGAGGACGTGGAGGGCAACCACGGCGCCAGCATCGGCAAGCCGGATGAAGAGGCGCTGTTCTACCTGGCCGCCCGGGGTATTCCGGAAGCGGAAGCCTATCGCCTGCTGATCCGGGCCAAGCTGGACGCGGCGGCGGGCAAGATCTGTGATGCAGCTTTCCGGCAGGAAGTGCTGGACTACATCAAAGGCGGTGGGGAAAGTGCTTGATTTACAGAGCAGGATCGGGGAATATCGAAAGGATTTCCCCCTTTTGGTGAACAGTGATCTGGCCTATCTGGACAATTCGGCCACCACCCAGCGCCCCGTCCAGGTGCTGGAGGCCGAGAAGGAGTTTTACGAAACCAAAAACGCCAACCCGTTCCGGGGCGTCTATGAGCTCAGCGAAGCCTGTACCCGGGCCTATGAGGACGCCCGGGCTGCGGTGGCCGGATTTATCCACGCCGGGGAGCCGGAGGAGATCATCTTCACCCGCAACGCCAGCGAGAGCCTGAACCTGGTGGCGTTCAGCTACGGCCTGGAGTTCTTAAAGCCCGGCGATGAGATCGTCGTCTCGGTCATGGAGCACCACTCCAACTTCCTCCCCTGGAAGATGGTGGCCGAGCGCACCGGCGCCACTCTGGTGAAGCTGGAGCCCACCCCCGAGGGGGAGCTGACCGACGAGATTTTAAACCGCGTCCTCAGTGAGCACACCAGACTGGTGGCGCTGACCCATATCTCCAATGTGCTGGGCCGGGTCAACGACCTGAAGCACATCGCGGAGCTGGTACACCGCGCCGGAGGCATCCTGGTGGCGGACGGCGCCCAGAGCGTCCCCCATTTGCCTGTGGACGTGACGGACCTGGACGTGGATTTCCTGGCCTTCTCCGGCCACAAGCTGCTGGCCCCCACCGGCATCGGCGTGCTTTACGGCAAGCGGGCGCTGCTGGAAAAGATGCCCCCGTTCCTGCGGGGCGGCGA
>CAYSNK010000111.1:0-5250 GCA_964432375.1 uncultured Oscillospiraceae bacterium
GAGAGAGCCTTACTTCCTCCGGGTGATTTCGGAGCGCTTGGGGCCGGTGGAAACCAGAGTGATGGGGCAGCCGATCTGCTCCTCCAGAAAGTCCACATAGTCCTTGGCCTGCCGGGGCAGATCCCCGTAATCCGTGATGCCGCGAATGTCCCGTTTCCAGCCGGGCAGCCTGGTGAACACGGGCTTTGCCCGCCCCAGCTTGGCGGGGACGGGGAACACGGTGGTGACCTGGCCGTCGATCTCATAGCCGGTGCAGACCGGGATTTCCTCCAGATAGCCCAAAACGTCCAGGCAGGTCAGCGCCACCTGGGTGGCGCCCTGCACCATGCAGCCGTATTTGGTGGCCACCGCGTCGAACCAGCCGACCCTGCGGGGCCTGCCGGTGGTGGCGCCAAATTCGCCTTTGTCGCCGCCCCGGCGCCGCAGCTCGTCCCCGGCGCTGCCGGTCACCTCACTGATAAACGGCTCGGTCTTGGCGCCAACGCAGGAGGAATAGGCTTTGGTGACACAGATCACATCCTCAATCGCGGTGGGAGGGACGCAGGCTCCCACACAGCCGAAGCCGGCCAAGGTATGAGAGGAGGTGGTCATGGGGTAGATGCCCAGATCCGGGTCCTTCATAGAGCCAAGCTGCCCCTCCAGCAGGATGGTTTTGCCCTCCCGCAGCGCGTTGTGGACGAAGGAAACCGCGTCTCCCACATAGGGGCGCAGCTTCTCCCGCAGATCAAGCAGCTGGCGGAAAAGCTCCTCCGCGTCCAGCAGGGGCTTGTGATACAGATACTCAAACAGCACATTTTTCATCTCCACCACCCGGTTCAGGCGGGTGCGCAGGCGGGCCTCATCGAACAGGTCGGCCACCTGGATGCCGGTCTTGGCATATTTGTCGGAATAAAACGGGGCGATGCCGCTTTTGGTGGAACCGAAGGCGTTTCCCCCCAGGCGCTCCTCCTCATAGCCGTCCTGCAGGATATGATAGGGCATGAGCAGCTGAGCCCGCTCGGAAACGATCAAATTGGGCGCGGGAACCCCCTGACCGGTGAGACTTTCCAGTTCGCTGACCAGTTTCCGGATGTCCAGGGCAACGCCGTTGCCGATAATATTGGTGACGTGGGGATAGAAGGCGCCGGAGGGCAGGATGTGCAGCGCGAAACGGCCGTAATCGTTGATAATGGTGTGGCCTGCGTTGGCTCCACCCTGGAAGCGGATGACGACATCGGATTTTTCCGCCAGCAAGTCGGTAATCTTCCCCTTGCCCTCGTCACCCCAGTTGGCGCCTACAATCGCTTTAACCATGATAGATTTCCTCCATTGTGCATCATAGAAATTCCCTCGGACCTCAGAGCCGACGGAGATGCAATTACGTTTCTATTATAGCGTGAACCGCAAAATAAAACAAGGGGTTGAATCGGGAAAAGCAGCGCCCTGCGCATGAACAGAGCGCAGAACCTCCGCAGAAATCAATCAGGGGATTCCTTCACGCAGGCCGGAGCCAGCGGCAGTTCCTGCCAAGAGCAGGGAATCTGTCTTTCCGGCGCATATTGCCGCCCTTTTTGCCGATACTAACCGGGAAATGACATGAACAGGAGGTCAGACCATGGACAGTGTGAAGCCCGGCCGCCGGAGGTGGATCAGGATCATCAGCTACCTGACAGCCGCTTTCCTGATTTTAATCGGTCTTATTATCTGCAAACAGCGGGAAACCATGCGGGTCCAACGCTATCTGGCCCTGAGCCAGATGCGCGCCTTTCACCAGCTTTCCGATGCCGTAGGGGAGCTGGATATCGCCCTGGAGAAGGCGTCCTACGCGGCCTCCCCCTCCATGATCTCCAATCTGTGTACGGAGATTTACGGCAGGGCGGAGGCCGCGCAGATGTCCCTGGGGGAGCTGCCCTACGCCAACCTGGAGCTGGAACAGACTGCCGCCTTTGTTGCCAGGGTGGGGGACTATGCCTATGCGGTCTCCCGTTCGGCGGCAAAGGAGGGGGGCTGGACGGAGGAGCAGTTGGAAACCTGGACTGGCCTGTCCCGGCAGGCGGCGCAACTGTCCGAGCAGCTTGCCGCGCTGGAGGCGGACGTGCAAGCCGGCAGCGTGACCCTGGAATCTGTGGACAGCGCGGAGCGCCGCATGGCCGCCATGGAATCCGGCTCCTCTCTCTCCGCCGGAACCATGTATGAGGAAATTGAGGAGGGCTATGACCAGCTTCCCACCCTGATCTACGACGGCCCCTTTTCCCAGCATCTGGATGGGCAGTCCCCTGCGGCCCTGGAGGGGCTGGAGCCGGTCACACAGGAAACCGCCCTTTCCAACGCTGCCCGGTTCCTCGGTGTCTCCGGCGGGCTTTCCGTGACCTCCCGGCTGGAGGGCTCCATCCCCGGCTGGCTGATTGAGGGCACCGTCAGCGAGGCGCCCGTCAGCCTGGAGGTCTCCGAGGCCGGCGGCGTGGTGATCCAGTATACCCGCCCCTGTCAGATCCGGAATCAGATGATTCCCTATCAGGAGGGGGTGGCCCTGGCCAAGAGCTTCCTGGAAAAGCAGGGCTATTCCAATCTGACAGAGCGCTATTATCAGGAGGACTCCGGCGTCCTCACAGTGAACTTCGCCTATCAGCAGGAGGACACCATCTGTTATCCCGATCTGATCAAAGTCTCCGTGGCGCTGGATACCGGCGCCGTCACCGGCTTTGAGGCCAAGGGCTATCTGACCCAGCACCGGCAGCGGGACATCCCCGCCCCGGCACTCTCCCCTGCGGAGGCGGCAGGCCGGGTGCCCGACCGGGTGGAGGTCCTCTCCACCCAATATACTGTGATCCCCACGGAGGGCGGCTATGAGCTGGCCTGCTGGGAGGTCAAGTGCGAGGGGGAATCCGGCCGCCATGTGATCTACTATCTGAACGGGGAAACCGGCGCGGAGGAGAAAATTTTCCTCCTTCAGGAGTCGGAAACCGGCACTTTGGTTCTGTAAGCGGTTGAAAAAGCGGGGATTCCGGATTATAATGGGGTCAAACTAGTGGAAAGTGGGTTTTTACCATGAATGAACTGATTGTCGGCGCCGGCGCCATCGGCGTGGCCCTGGGCGCCACCCTGCTGTCTGCCGGGAGCCGGGTCTCCTTTTACGCCCGGGGCTCCACTCTGGAGGCGATCCGGAATGAGGGAATCCGGCGTACAGGGCTTTTCGGCGATCTGGACTTCCCCGCCCCGGCGCTGGACTATGTCTCAGACCGCTATGAGGATTTTCCGGAGGCGTACTATGATTATATTCTGATCTGCACCAAGACCATGGCGAACGGGGCAGTCAGCGACCAGCTGGCTGCCCACCGGCGGATCTTAAAGCCGGAGGGGAAGCTGGTCATCCTGCAAAACGGCTGGGGCAATGACGCCGCCTACCTCCGGAACTTCTCCAAGGAGCAGGTCTGCTCTGCCCGGGTCATCACCGGCTTCCAGCGGACTGCGCCCAACGTCAGCAATGTCACCGTCCACACCGCCCCCATTCTGCTGGGCAGCCTCTATGGGCTGGACCCGGCTCCCCTGGCGCCCCTGGCCCGGGCCATCCGCGCGGGCGGCATTCCCAGTCAGGTCACGGAGGATGTGGGCAAGGCGCTCTGGGCCAAGATGCTGTACAACTGCACCCTGAATCCCCTGGGGGCTGTGCTGGGCGTCCACTACGGGGCGCTGACGGAGTGCCCGCAGTCGGTGGAGATCATGAACGACCTGATCGACGAGATCTTTGCCGTTATGAACGCCGCAGGCTATTCCACCTACTGGGATACGCCGGAGAGTTACCGGCAGCAGTTCTATTCCAAGCTGGTGCCGGACACCTACCGGCACAACTCCTCCACCCTTCAGGACATCCGGGGGAAGCGGCCCACGGAAATCGACACGCTGACCGGCAAAATCCTGGAGCTGGGCAGGCAATACGGCATCCCCGTCCCGGCCAATACCATGCTGTACCGGCTCATTAAAACCATGGAAGCCAACTACTGATCTTACATAGAACGGAGGACCCCGCTATGGCTAAAAGAGGTGGCCGAAGAGTAAACAAGAGAAAAGAACGGCAAAAACTGATTCGCAACCTGATTCTCACCCTGGTGCTGGCTGTGGTCGCGGCGGCCATCCTGATCGCTGCCGCAAAATACCGGCAGTCCGCCGGGGAAGGCCCTGCCGAAAACCCGGAAATTTCCGCTCCGGTCAGCCAGACCTCAGAGGAATCCCCCGCCGCAGAGCCCTCCCCCACGGGGAGCGAAGCCCCTGAGACTGCCGTCCCCACGGAGACCCCGGAGCCCGTCACCCTGACCGTCAGCTGCGTGGGGGACTGCACCCTGGGCACGGACGAGAATTTCAACCAGTCCACCAGCCTCCCCGCCTACGCGGAGGAAAAGGGCCTGGACTATTTCCTCTCCAATGTGGCGGACATCTTTAAGGCGGATGACCTGACCATCGTCAATTTTGAGGGCACCCTTACCACATCCACCAGCCGGGCGGACAAGACCTTCGCCTTCAAGGGAGATCCCTCTTACACCGGGATTCTGACCTCCGGCGGCGTGGAAGCCTGCAATCTGGCCAACAACCACAGCCACGACTATGGCTCAGACAGCTTCACCGACACCCAGAAGTATCTGACCGAAGCCGGCCTTTTGACATTTGGCTATGAAACCGTGGCGGTTACGGAGGTGAATGGCATCCAGGTGGGCCTTGTGGGGATTTACGAGCTGGCCAAGGGCGCGGATTGCGCCGAGGATCTGGAGGCCGCCATGGAGGAGGTAAAGGCCCAGGGCGCCCAGCTGATCCTCGTCACCTTCCACTGGGGGGTGGAGCGGGAGACCGTTCCGGACAGCACCCAGATCTCCCTGGCTCACCGGGCAGTGGATTTGGGGGCAAACCTGGTGGTGGGCCACCATCCCCATGTGCTCCAGGGCATTGAGGAGTACAACGGGGTCAATATTGTTTACAGCCTGGGCAACTTCTGCTTCGGCGGCAACAGCAATCCCAGCGACAAGGACACCATGATATATCAGCAGACCTTCACGTTCCTGGACGGCCAGCTTCAGGAGGGCCTGGACGTGAACATCATCCCCTGCTCCCTGTCCTCGGTCTCCGACCACAATGACTATCGCCCCACCCCCGCCACCGGCGATGAAGCCGCCCGGATTCTGGAAAAGATCGAATCCCGCAGCGCATCCATCCCCACCTGAGCATCAGATCTTCAAACAAAAAAATCCTCACCCGCTCCGGCAGCGGGTGAGGATTTTTTGG
>CAYSNK010000112.1:0-5244 GCA_964432375.1 uncultured Oscillospiraceae bacterium
TTCGCTCTTTTTTCTGAAAAAATCCTTGCATTCGCGTTTCCAATGTGCTATAATGCAAAAGTCCTTGAAGGACGATGTATGATAGTTGGTGCTGATTGCGGTGAGGGTCCACCTGTTCCCATTCCGAACACAGAAGTTAAGCTCACCCGCGCCTACAATACTTGGCTGGCGACGGCCCGGGAAGATCGGTAGTGCCAACATGAATTACCTCACAGGCCCCGCCTGTGAGGTTTTTGTTTCTCCGGGGAGGAGACAGATGACATACAACCATATTTGCCCGGCGATCTTTCTTGACAGGCCAAACCGCTTTATTGCCCATGTGGAGTTAGGAGGGCGGAGGGAAACCGTACACGTCAAAAACACCGGACGCTGCCGGGAACTGCTGGTGCCTGGGGGCAGAGTTTATCTGGAAAAGTCTGATAATCCCAACCGAAAGACCCGGTATGACCTGATTGCGGTTGAGAAAGCGCGGAAAGGCCAGCCCGCATTGCTGGTCAACCTGGACGCCCAGGCGCCGAACCGGGTGTTTCGGGAATTGATAGAAGCCGGCGGCTTCCTGCCGGGGGTACAGATGATTGTGCCGGAAAGCACATACGGAAATTCCCGCTTCGACTTTTACCTGGAGGCCGGCGGGCAGCGGGTCTTTGCGGAGGTGAAAGGCTGCACCCTGGAGGAGGGCGGCGTTTGCCGCTTTCCGGACGCCCCCACAGAGCGGGGGAGGAAGCACGTCCGGGAGCTGATCGTCTGCCGGGAGCAGGGGTATCAGACATGGGTCTGCATGGTTGTGCAGATGGAGGGCATGAGGGAGTTTCGCCCCAATGACAGAACAGATCCCGCATTTGGACGGGCTCTGCGGGAGGCGGCTGCGGCGGGCGTCCAAATCAGGGCCTATGGATGCCATGTGGAGCCGGACAGCCTTCAGATTACCAATGAAATCCCGGTGATCCTGTAAAAATGCAGGATGTTGACCCGCAAAATTCATAAATTGCGGAGGCAATCCGGAACTTCTTTGGTAAAAGCCGCCAAACCTGCAAGAAGGGGGTTGACATTCTTTGAAATTGTGGTACACTAAGTCCATAAAGCAAAGGCGCTGCCGAGAACAATGACTGTTCCTGACAGCGCCTTTCTTCTTTGCTGCAGCAAAAGAGAAAAAAGAATCATAACACAACGGCGTGTGCGTCCTGCATGGAGGAAACCCTCCGGGGCGCAGACGCCGAACTTTTTTTGGAGGAATCCCTTATGGACATGAGTATATGGTACCTGTTGGGCGCCGTTTTAGTCTTTTTCATGCAATGCGGCTTCGCAATGGTCGAGACGGGCTTTACCCGGGCCAAGAACGCCGGCAACATCATTATGAAGAACCTGCTGGACTTCTGCATCGGCACGGTGGTCTTTTGCTTGCTGGGCTATGGCATTATGAACAGCGAGAACTATTTCTTCGGACTCATCGGCCGCCCCGAGTATCAGCTTTTCACCGACTTTGAGAGCTTTGACTGGTCGAATTTCTTCTTCCAACTGGTGTTCTGCGCAACCGCCGCAACCATCGTTTCCGGCTCTATGGCAGAGCGCACCAAGTTCGCCACCTACTGCATTTATTCCGCAGTGATTTCCGCTGTGGTCTATCCCATCGAGGCGGGCTGGGCCTGGAACAGCCAGGGCTGGCTGGCGCAGCTGGGCTTCGTTGATTTCGCAGGCTCCTGCCTGATCCACATGGTGGGCGGCATCACCGCGCTGATCGGCGCGATGCTGCTGGGCCCCCGGATCGGCAAGTACACCAAGGGCAAGGACGGCAAGGTAGTTACCCACGCAATCCCCGGCCACTCACTGACCCTGGGCGCCCTGGGCTGTTTCATCCTGTGGTTCGCGTGGTACGGGTTCAACGGCGCCGCCGCGGGAGATTCTGTCCAGCTTGCTCAGATCCTGGGCACCACCACGGTGGCTCCCGCTGTCGCCACCGTCACCTGTATGCTCTTTACCTGGGTCCGCGGCGGAAAGCCGGATGTTTCCATGTGCCTGAACGCTTCCCTGGCCGGTCTGGTGGGCATCACCGCCGGCTGCGCGAACGTGGACTGCTTGGGCGCGGCCATTATCGGCATCGTGGATGGCATCGGCGTGGTTTTGGTCGCGGAGTTCGTTGATATGAAGCTGCACATTGACGACCCGGTTGGCGCCTTCGCGGTTCACGGCTTTAACGGGCTGTGGGGAACCGTAGCGGTGGGCCTGTTTGATTACAAGAACGGCCTGTTCTATGGCGGCGGTCTGCACCAGTTGGGGATTCAGTGCCTGGGCGTCCTCTCCGTGGGCGTTTACACCGTTATCACCATGACCATTGTATTCCAGATTCTGAAGCATACCATCGGCTTGCGGGTGACCGCCAAGGAGGAGATCATGGGCCTGGATATCAGCGAGCATGGCCTGCCCTCCGCCTATGCGGATTTCCTGCCCACCGCCCCCGGCTCCTTCGGCTCCGGCGCGGAGATCCCCGAGGTGGATGTCACCGATCTGCGGGCCGACTCCCTGAGCCCCGTTCTGCCCGCCCGGAAGGAGGGCCTTGGCCGATATACCAGGATCTCCATCGTCTGCAGCCAGGAGCGCTTCTCTGTGCTGGAGAGCGCGATGAACCAGATCGGCGTCACCGGCATGACCATCACCCATGTGATGGGGTGCGGCGTCCAAAAGGGCAAGACCGGCCAATATCGGGGCATCGAAATGCCCATGAACCTGCTGCCCAAGTTACAGGTGGATATCGTGGTGTCCACCGTGCCGCCTGAATTGGTTGTGGCCGCCGCAAAGCGGGCCTTGTACACCGGAAATCCCGGCGACGGCAAGATCTTCCTATACGATGTTGAAAACGTCATCCGCGTGAGAACCAACGAAGAGGGGGTTGCCGCTCTGACCGGCCCGGATGGCAAATAATCAATTTGTTGCCACAGAAACTTTCTTTCTTTCTCTCTAATCCCTGGCGACCTTCCGTCGGCAAGCGGAGGGCCCTCCCGGGCGGAGGTACGAACCGCCCGGGAGAAAAGGCCGGCTCAAAATTCCCAGTGAGTTTTGAGCCGGTTCTTTTTTTAATTCGCTTTGGCAATATAGCAGGAAGTACAAAAGACAGGGGGCGTTTTGTCCAAAAAGACTGAAAATGCGGATTTTACAAAGGAATTGATGGACAAACGCGGAATAAAAAGCTATAATAGTGCAAATAACGCAGAAGTATGCAGAAGGAGAGGCAAAAAAACCATGCCCAGCAAAGAATTTTTGGCGTTCCGGGAACAGGTTCCCTCTGCGCCGCCGGTCAGCGAGGCGCCGGAGGGGGCGATCCCGGAGGAATTTGCCCGGATGGGCGTTCCGATGGTGGGGCCTGACTATACCCCGCCGGAGCCGGTGATCCCGGCGGGATACCTGGGCGGGGCGGTTACGGTGGGCGGCGTGCCCGGCCTGCATCTGACCCGCCAGGGCGTCCGGAAGGGCGCCGCCCACATGCACATCCACGGCGGCGGCTTTACACTGGGGACAGCGATGACCGCCGGAGAGCTGCTGGCGGAGTTCTTGGAGGGCACCGGCCTCGAGGGGTATTCTGTGGAATACGGCCTGGCCCCCTGGCACCCGTACCCGGAGGGGCTGAATGACTGCCTGGCCTTTTATCGGGGCCTGCTGGAGATGGGATATGAGAAGATCGTGGTAGGCGGCGAGTCCGCCGGAGGCGCCCTGACCCTGAGCCTGGTTTACGCGCTGAAAGAGGAGGGGCTGCCCCTGCCTGCGGCAATCTGGTGTTCCTCTCCGGCGGCGGATATCTGCTATGACCAGGGAGAGCTGTACCATCGGGACCAGTTCCTGGCCACCAGCGAGGGAATCCGGGCCGCCTACGCGAGAAACGCCAATCTGAAGGACCCGAAGGTTTCTCCCGTTTACGGCGACTTCACCGGGTTTCCGCCCATGTTCCTTCAGACCGGCGGGGGAGAGAGCCTTTCCGCCAGCGTAGTCAGGGTGGCTGTGGCGGCGATGAAAGCAAATAATGAGGTACATCTGCACTTCGGCAAGGATATGCCCCACACGTTTGCCATGGATTACAAGAGCTACCCGGAGGCGCGGAACGCCCTCGACGAGTTCACGGAGTTTATCAACCGAACCCTTGGGGACTTCTGAACCAACGCGTCATCGGCGCTTTGCGGATCTATTCCGCTCAATTCGTTCAGAATTTCCGGAGAAAAAGAAAGGAGTTTCAAACTATGCCCCTGCATAATCAAAAACTAAAGGGCGGACTGGGCACGGCGGACGACTGGATCGTCCGGATCACCAAGTACATTTCCTATGTATCTGCGGTCTGTCTGGTCGGCATCATGGTTGTGGCCTTTTTCAACGTGCTGGGTGAAAAGATTCTGCACACCGGCGTGCCCGGCTCCACCGAGATCATCGAGTATCTCCATGTTCCCGTGGTGTTTCTCAGCGCCGCCTATGTGACCCTGGATCGCGGACAGACGGCCATCGACCTGCTCTGCCAGCACTTCCCCGGGTGGCTGCAATCTGTCTGCGCAACGTTCAGCTATCTGCTGGGCGCGGCAATTTCCGGATTTGTGGGCTATCGGGGCTTTGTCCAGATGGGGAAGCATATCAGCACCCACGCCATGAGCTCTGTCACCGGGTTCGGCTTTCCCCTGTGGCCCTTTTCCCTGCTCTTTGCGTTTGGGTTTATGATGATCGCCTTCACCTTCCTGTGGAGCATTGTTCGTCTGTATGCCCCGAAAATTGACCTGGCTCCCGCAGAGCCGTCAGAAGAAGTGGAAGGAGGCCAGCAGGCATGACAAGCGGCGCAATGATTGGTATTATTGTATTCCTGATTATGATGGTGCTGATTTTTATCGGCTGCCCCGTTTTCGTATCCCTGATGAGCAGCGCGCTGCTGGGGTTCTTGTGGTTCGCCGGAGGAAACCCCGCCATGATGCTGACCAAGTTTACGGCAACGCCCTTTTCCCTGGCGGCGAACTACAACTACGCCGTGTTCCCCATGTTTATGCTGGTGGGGGCGCTGGCCGGGGAAACCGGAATCGCCAGCGGCGCGTTTAAGGCCATGCACACCTGGCTGGGCCGGGTGCGGGGCGGCCTGTTGTACACCGTGATCGCCGCCAACGCCGTGTTCGGCGCCTGCTCCGGCTCCTCCGTGGCGGGCGACGTGGTGTTCGGCAAGCTGGCCATGCCCGAGCTGGAGGCTGCGGGCTATTCCCGCAAGTATTCCCTGGGCTGCATCACCGC
>CAYSNK010000113.1:0-5182 GCA_964432375.1 uncultured Oscillospiraceae bacterium
GGCGGGGGCCATTGCGATTTTTCGCAATGGCCCCCGCGCATTTTGTTTCCGCCCTCAGTGCTGCTTGGCAAAGGACGCGCACTCGGTGCAGTCACAGCTGGTAGCCTTGGGGCTGCAGCAGCCTACGTTGATCTCGTTTAGCGTACAGTAATTCTGGGATTGCGCGTGATGGGCACATTCATCCACGGAACACTTGATGCTATGGTTGATTTTTTCCATGATGCTTTCCCTCCTTTTCACGGATGGTTACAGTTTGCGCGATTCGCCGGGAAAGATACATGGCGCACAAAATTTTTAATCGTTGCTGCTCATTTGATCGGAATGTCTTATGCGGCTCTGTCCCCGGGCAGGCCCTGCCAAAATGGGAAGAATCCCTTGCATTTTACAGGTGTCAAGACTATAATAGTCGCAAGCAATTATACGAGAAACAGCCTGCGGGAGTCCCCTCCCGCCAAAGGAGGATCAGATCATGCTTGAAAATACCCCTAACTTTTCCATGCTCTGCGATTTTTATGAACTGACCATGGGCAACGGTTATTTCCAGACCGGCATCGGAGACCGCATCTGCTATTTTGACATCTTCTTCCGCAATGTGCCGGACGGAGGGGGCTTCGCCATCGCCGCCGGCTTGGAGCAGGTCATGGAATACATTGAAACGCTGACCTTTACAGACCGCGATATCCAATACCTGCGCAGCAAGGGCTGCTTTGCGGAGGAGTTCTTGAAATACCTTTCCAATTTCAAGTTCACCGGCGATATCTGGGCGGTTCCCGAGGGCACCCCCATCTTCCCCGGCGAGCCGATCCTGACGGTTCGCGCCCCGGCGATCCAGGCCCAGTTCATAGAGACGTTCCTGCTGCTGGCCATCAACCATCAGTCTTTGATTGCCACGAAATCCAACCGCATTGTCCGCGCCGCCGAGGGCAGGCCGGTTTCCGAGTTCGGCTCCCGCCGCGCCCAGGGCACCTGGGGCGCCGTTCTGGGCGCCAGAGCCTCCTATATCGCGGGCTGTGCCGGTACCGCCTGCGTCATGGCCGACCGGGACTACCATGTGCCCGCCACCGGCACAATGGCCCACTCCTGGGTTCAGATGTTTGACGATGAGTACACCGCTTTTCGGACCTACTGCGAGCTGTACCCCACCAACGCCACGCTGCTGGTGGACACCTATAATGTGCTGAAATCCGGCGTTCCCAACGCCATCAGAGCGTTTAAGGAGGTTCTCCTGCCCAAGGGGATCACCAAGTGCGCCATCCGCATGGACTCCGGCGACCTGTGCTACCTTTCTAAAAAGGCCCGGGTCATGCTGGACGCCGCCGGTCTCACCGAATGTAAGATCGTTGCCTCCAACTCCCTGGACGAGTATATCATCCGGGATCTGCTGCTCCAGGGCGCCAAAATAGACGCCTTTGGCGTTGGCGAGCGCCTGATCACCTCCAAAAGTGAGCCTGTCTTTGGCGGCGTCTACAAGCTGGCCGCCGTGGAAAACCCGGACGGCACCCTGACCCCGAAGATCAAGATCAGCGAAAACCCGGCCAAAATCACCAACCCCCACTTCAAGAAGCTCTACCGCATCTTCGAGAACGACTCCGGCAAGGCCATGGCCGACCTGATCTGCGTCCACGACGAGGTGGTGGACGACAGCCAGCCCCTGGAGCTCTTTGATCCGGACGCCACCTGGAAGCGCAAAACCGTCACCAACTACACCGCCCGGGAGCTGCTGGTGCCCATCTTCAAAGGCGGCAGGCGGGTCTATTCCTCCCCCTCCATCACCGAGAGCCGAGCCTATTGCTCCGCCCAGATCGACCTGCTGTGGGACGAGGTCAAGCGCTTTGAAAATCCCCACAATTACTATGTAGACCTGTCTCAGAAGCTGTGGGAGATCAAGCAGGAGCTTCTGAACACGAACAAGAAGTGACAGGACCCATGACCGATCCGGACAACACCGCCCGCGCCCTGAACTATCTGCTGCAACGGCAGGACCCGCCGGTGGATATGACCGAGTGTATTTATCGGCAGGAGGCGGAGATCTCCCATGCCTCCCCCGCCGGCGTGCTCCTGCGGAGCAAAATCACCGGCGGCTGGCTGCTCAGCGCGGACGCCGCCGGGGAGCAGGCCCGCCTGCTGGCGGCGGTGCCCGAAAACCCGGCCTCCGTCACTCTCCATCAGCCGGAGGCACTGGAGGCGGCCCGGGCCAGGTTTCCGGATCACCGTCTGGAGGTTCTCTCCCTCTGGCGGTTCCCCTCCCTGGAGCCGCCCCGCTTTCCTCTGCCCTTTGAGGTCTGGCCTCTGGACGAGGGAGACGCGGCGGACGCGCTGCGCTGGGCCCCCGCCATCCGTGAAGCGGAGCTCCGCCGCCAGATCCGCCGCAGGCTGGTTTTCGGCGCCTGCATCAACGACCGGCTGGCCGGCACGGTAGGCACCGCCCCGGACGGCAGCATCTCCTATCTGGCTGTCTGCCCCGAACTGCGGAACCGGGGAATCGGCAGGACGCTGCTCCTCTATATGCTCCGCCGGGAGCTGCAAAGCGGCCATGTGCCCTTCCTCCTGTCGGAGCGTCAGGCCCAGGGCTTTGCCACCCTGGTGTCCCGGGCGGGCTTTGTCCCCGGCCGGGGGCCTGTCTGGAGGCTTCTCCGGCCGTGATCTCCCGCGCTCCCTGTCAACTTTTATTTTTTCTTAATAATTCCGTTTCAATTTATTCAAACTTTCCCGGACGGCCTGTGGTATATTATCCTTGTCGGAAGGGAACACCGACAACTTATCCTCTCTCTTTTCTCTATCATCAACCGTGTAACCAACTCAAGGAACGCCTGACCGTATTCTGAATCGGTCAGGCGTTCCTCCCCGTTGGACAAAAAATACGGCCCTGCCCGCCTTTGAAGGCGGGCAGGGCCCTTTTTACGGAGAATCAGTATACCACAACGCGGGTGTTCACCGGAACATAGTCATAGATCCAGGTCACATCCGGGGTCAGCATCCGCACGCAGCCGTGGGAGATGGGATACCCGATGGCGGCGCTCTTCAGGGTGTTGGTTCCGGGATAATAGAGCCTTGAGTGGAACGCATAGCCGCTGTCGGGATAGAAGCGAACCACAGGGGCCACGGTATAACTGGAGGTGTACCAGCCGGTCTGCTTGTAGGTGATGTAGGTCACGCACACGGGAGTGGGGGTGCCGCTGGCGCCGGTGCCGCAGGTAAACTCCCTGTACAGGGTCCAGGTTCCGGCGGCGCCGCTGCTGGAATAGAACACGTTGACCTTCTGGGTTGCCCGGCTGACCCAGAGCAGATAGTGGGTGGAGCTGGCATAGCCCTTGTTGTTGATGTAATTTTCCTTGGTCTTGGTGGAGTAGTCCACGTTATAATTCTGGGTATAATCCCCCGCGTAGGTGGAGCTGATCCCGGTGGTCAGGATCTTGGCATTTTTGGCCACGCTGTCGGAGCTCTCCCAGTTGGTGGTGGAACCGGTGCTGTGATAATAGGAGGTCCAGGTTTCCTGGCCGTTGGCGCTCTCCCAGGTATGGGCAGTGGCGGCCTCCATCACCTGGGTAAAGTACCAGGCACCCGCCGCAACATCGGTGAACGTGTAGCGGCTGTCCATCAGTTTTTCGTTGGCGGCGTCGCCGGTTCTGCCCTGTATCTTATTCAGGATGACAACCGCCTCCGCCCGGGTCAGGGCATCGTCGGGGCCGAAGCTGCCGTTGCCGTAGCCGGAAACCCACCCCTTTGCGGCGCAGGTCATAATGGCCTCGTAATAGGGATGATCCTCGCTGACATCATCGAACTGCGTGCCGCCGGTGGTGATGGTTGTAAACCGGGCCACAAGATCCGCGAAAGCGCCCCGGGTGATTTCCGAGGTGGGGGAGAAGCTGCCCCCGTCGCAGTCGATCAGCTTTTTCGATGCCAGCGTGGTGACGGCTGTGTAATACCACGCGCCGCTTTCCACATCCGTAAAGGCGCAGGGATAGCTCCCCTTGGCCTTGTCTGACAGCAGGGAGTAAACCATCGACGCGGCCTCCGCCCAGGTCAGCTGATTATCCGGGCGGAAGGTTCCGTCTCCGCACCCCGACACATAGACGCTGTGATTGGTGGTCAGGCTGGGGGAATACCAGGCCGTATAGGTCCTGTTTTTCCCGTCCTCCGCCACCACTGCGGCGGGACGCACAAAGGAACCGGTGTCGCTGTCAATCCAGCGGGCAACCGTTTTTCCTGCGGAGTCCCTGGCAGGGGTGGAAACCGGCGTGTTGCCGGGGTAAACCTTTTCTGTCACGCTGCCGCCGTCCATCACATAGGTGACTGTGGTTGTATAAACAGCGCTGTCCCAATGCTCAACGCCGTCCGCATCGTAGGAGGCGGTGTGCTCCATGGAGGCTTCCATCACAGCCTCGTAATACCAGCTTCCGGCGCTGACATCCCGGAAATACCGCAGCTCATCCCCGTGGCTCGCGGCGATCTCCTCATCCAGGGCGCGGTTCATGACCTTATTATAAATCACAACCGCCTCGGCGCGGGTCAGCGTGTCATCGGGGCCAAAGGTGCCGTCCCCATAGCCGGAGATCCAACCCCGCTCCTGGCAGGCGGCCACGGCAGCGTAATATTCGCTGTCCTCCGGCACGTCGGTGAAATCGGTTTCCGCATGGGAGACCGGGATCAGGCGGCTGACGAGTTCAACAAACTCCCCCCGGGAGATCGGCTCCGTGGGGCCGTATTCCCCGCCGTCGCAGTCGATCAGCTTCAGGGAGGCCAGGGTCGTGATCTGCTCATAGTACCACTTGCCCTCGGCGACATCCGCAAAGCCGCAGGGGTACTCCCCCGCAGACTGGTCGGCCAGCAGGCCGTAGAGCATGGTAAGCGCTTCCGCCCGGGAAAGCTCCCCGGTGGGGCTGAATTGGCCGTTGCCCACGCCGTTGACATAGGCCACATGATCCGCGATCAGCTCCGGCGCGTACCAGGCGGTGTAGGTTACGTCCTCCAGATTTTCCTCCTCCAGAGGGGAGACAAACTCCTGCCCATCGTCCAGCCAGCGGCATACCGGCGTGTCATCGGCATTGACCGTGGGGATCTGCTCCTCGGCCAGGGCAGTCCCCTCCTCCAGGGTGATTTCTACCTGCTCGTTTTCCCCCAGGACAAAGGTGATCACGACCGGCTCCGCTGCCGGTTCCTCCGTTTCCTCCGGGGTCTCGGT
>CAYSNK010000114.1:0-5144 GCA_964432375.1 uncultured Oscillospiraceae bacterium
ACCTCCGCCCCGGATCTCCGGGGCTTTTTTCTGCGCGGGCGGGCTTTCCGCCGAAAGTGGCGAAAGGTTTCCCCATACTTCCGAAAAGTTTCCGCTCAAATTTTGCTATGATTAATCGAGATGATACATTGCCCAGAAGGGACAGATCCTATGAAGCAGAATACCGCGCTCTTGCATCAGCGCTTTCGGGGGGACGCCGCAACCGGCGCGACCCTGGCGCCCATCGCCCAGGTTTCCGCCTTTTCCGGCTCCTCCGCCGAGGAACTGGAGCAGGTCTTTGCCGGCCGCAAGCCAGGCTTCGCCTACACCCGGATTGGAAATCCGACCATCTCCTCCTTCGAGCAGCGCATCGCCGGATTGGAAGGGGGCGTCTCTGCCACTGCCTGCGCCTCCGGCATGGCCGCCGTCTCCATGGCCCTCTTAAATGTCCTGGAGCAGGGGGACGAGGTGATTGCGGCGGCGGGGCTGTACGGAGGTACGCTGAACCTGTTCTCCGACCTGACCCATTTCGGAATCAGGACCCACTTTGTGGAGCGGCTGATTCCAGAACTGGTAGAGCCGCTCATCAACCAACACACCAAGGTTATTTTTGGCGAGGTCATCAGCAATCCGAAGCTGGACGTTGTGGACATCGGGTTGATTGCGGACTGCGCCCACCGGCATGGTCTGCCTCTGTTTATCGACAACACCACCGCCACCCCGATTTTGGTGCATCCTTTGGCCCTGGGCGCCGATATTGTGATTCATTCCAGCTCCAAGTATCTGAATGGCAGCGGAAGCGCCATCAGCGGCATCCTTGTGGACGGCGGGAAATTCCCCTGGGATTTTCAGAGATACCCCGCCCTCAAAGGCTATCGCCAGTTGGGGAAATTGGCCTTCACCGCCCGGCTCCGGAACGACACCTGGCAGAATTTCGGCCCCTGCGCCGCCCCCATGAACCTCTTTCTCAACAGCATCGGCCTAGAGACCCTGGGTCTGCGCATGGAGCGGCTCTGCTCCAATGCCAGGGGGCTTGCGGAATACCTGTCCCGATGTCTGGGCCCGGAAAACGTCAACTATCCCGGGCTGGAAAGCAGCCCCTGCTATTCCCTGGTTCAATCCCAGCTGAACGGCATGGGCGGGGCCATCCTGACCGCCAGGCTCGGCACCAAGGAGCGGGCCTATCGGGTGATGAACGCCCTGAAATATGCCACCATCGCCTCGAATATCGGCGATGTGCGAACCCTGATCCTCCACCCCTCCTCTACGATTTTCGTTCACAGCAGCCCGGAGGAAAAGCGCAGGGCGGGGGTTTATGAGGATATGCTCCGCGTCAGCGTCGGGATTGAGGATCTGGAGGATTTGATGGAAGATTTTGAGCTGGGCTTCGGGAAAGCAGGAGGATGATAATATGGCAGTCAATTACGCGGCGCTGAAGGCCGGAGGGTTTATGCGCCAAAAACAGAAGGATATGTTCTCTATGCGCCTGCGGGTTGTTGGCGGCACCGTCACTGCCGGGCAGCTTCGCACCATACAGGCTGTCGCGGAGAAATACGGCAACGGCTATGTCCATTTGACCTCCCGCCAGGGCATCGAGATCCCCTACATCAAGCTGGAGGATATCGAGGAGGTCAAGGCCGAGCTGGCGAAGGGAGGCGTGCTCCCCGGGGTCTGCGGCCCCAGGGTGAGAACGGTAACAGCCTGCCAGGGCGGGCGCTGCTGCCCCTCCGGCTGCATCGACGCGCTGGAGATCGCGGAGGAATTGGACGCCCGTTACTTTGGCCGCCAGCTGCCCCATAAATTCAAGTTCGGCGTCACCGGCTGCCAGAACAACTGTCTGAAGGCGGAGGAAAATGACGTGGGCATCAAGGGAGGCTATCAGGTGGCCTGGAACCCGGAGAACTGCATCCTGTGCGGCCTCTGCCAAAAGGTATGCCGTTCCGGCGCCATTGAGATTGCGGACGGTACCATCCGTCTGGATTCCTCCAAGTGCAACCACTGCGGCAGGTGCGTAAAATCCTGCCCCACCGAGGCATGGCAGGGCAAGAGCGGCTATCTCCTCTCCTTTGGCGGCACCTTTGGCAACAGCATCCGGAAAGGCGCAGAGCTGCTCCCCCTCATTGAGGATAAGGAAACCCTCTACCGGGTCACAGACGCGGCGATCCAGTTCTTCGCGGAAAACGCGAACCCCAGTGAGCGCTTTGCCAAGACCCTGGACCGGGTGGGCTGGGATCAATTACAAGAGAAAGTTGAGGAGGCTTATCATGGCTGACTATCAGATCAATGACACAGTGGATATCACCGATGTGGTCTGCCCGGTCACCTTTGTCAAGGCGAAGGTGGCCCTGGAGGAACTGGAGGACGGTGAGATCCTTTCCGTCCACATGAACGATGGGGAACCGGTGCAGAATGTCCCCCGCTCCATCAAGGAGGAGGGGCACAAAATCCTGAAGCTCATCGACAACAAGGACGGCACCTACGACCTGATCGTGAGAAAGGTCGGGGACTGATGGCCGAATTTCTGAATCAGGAGAACTTTCAGCCCTTTATTGAGGCCAGCACCCTCCCCGTCCTGGTCGATTTTTACAAGGACGGCTGCATCCCCTGCCGCAGAGTGGCGCCGCTGCTCTCCAAGGCGGGGGAAGCCTACGCCGGGCGGCTGATTGTCGCCAGGGTCAACCTCTCCCAGAACCCCGGCCTGGCGGCGCAATACCGGATCGAGGCGGCCCCCACCCTTTTGCTTCTGAAATCCGGCAAGGAGGCGGCCCGCCATCGGGGGATCATCGACCGGGCCGGGTTAGCCGCTTTGATTGAGGAGAATTTGGGAAACACCGGCGCTCCGGTCAAACCGGAGCCCGCGAAAGGAGTTTGCATGATGAAAATTACGGTTGCAGGCAATCAAAAGGAATATGAGGAGGGGCTGACCGTAGAGCAGCTGATCGCCGCTGAAAAGGTGGAAAGCCCGCTCTATGTCACCGTAACCGTCAATGACGACTTTGTCGCCACGGAGGAGCGGGAAACCCGCAGGCTGCGGGACGGCGATGTGGTGGAGTTCCTCTACTTCATGGGAGGCGGCTGCTGATGGCCTTTACCAATGAACAACTGGAGCGCTACTCCCGCCACATCATTCTAAAAGAAATCGGCGTGAAGGGCCAGAAGAAGCTGCTGAACGCGAAGGTGCTGATAATCGGGGCCGGCGGTCTGGGCGCCCCCGCCGCCCTCTATCTGGCCGCCGCCGGCGTCGGAACCATTGGCATTGCCGATGCGGACGAGGTGGATCTGTCCAATTTACAGCGGCAGGTGATCCACACCACTGCCGACATCGGCAAGCCCAAGGTGGAGTCCGCCAGGGAAACCATGGAGGCCATTAACCCGGATGTCAAGGTGGTAACTTATCACGAGTTTATTGCCTCCGACAACATCCTGGATCTCATCCGGGATTATGACTTTATCCTGGACGGAACCGACAATTTCCCGGCAAAGTTCCTCATCAACGATGCCTGCGTCATGGCAAAGAAAGCCTTCTGCCACGCAGGGATCATCCGGTTCAAGGGCCAGCTGATGACCTATGTCCCCGGTCAGGGCCCTTGCTACCGCTGCGTGTTCAAAAATCCCCCGCCCAAGGATGCGGTTCCCACCTGCAAGCAGGCGGGGGTCATCGGCGCCATGGCGGGCGTGATTGGCTGCCTGCAGGCGATGGAGGCGATCAAGTATCTCACCGGCGCGGGGGAGCTGCTGACCGGCAAACTGCTGACCTATGACGCCCTGACCAACAGCTTCCACACCATCAAGCTCCCCGGCCGGGTGCCCGGCTGCCCGGTCTGCGGCGACCATCCCACCATCACCGAGCTGATCGACTATGAGCAGGCGGAATGCGACGGTGCCCTATGATTCGCCTGAGCAGCGGAGATTTTCAGAAGATCCTGGCCCACGCCAGGGCGGGCTTCCCCAACGAAGCCTGCGGCCTGCTGGCTGGGCGGGAGGAAAACGGCGTCCGCCAGGTGGAGCGGGTCTATCTGCTGACCAACACGGATTCCTCCAACGAGCACTTCTCCATGGATCCCCGGGAGCAGCTTGCCGCTGTCAGGGATATGCGCGCCAACGGCTGGACGCCACTGGGCAACTGGCATAGCCATCCGGAAACCCCCTCCCGCCCCAGCCGGGAGGATATCCGCCTGGCCTACGACCCCAACGCCAGCTACCTGATCCTCTCCCTGGAGGCTCAGGCAGCGCCGAATCTGAACGCCTTCCGCATTCGGAATGGCGCTTATGAATGGGAGATCTTGGAGCTTTATGATTGACCTTGCGATCATCGGCGGAGGCCCCGCCGGCCTTGCCGCCGCAGTTTACGCGGCCCGGGCCGGGTTGGACTTTGCCGTCCTGGAGCAGGACGGCTATGGCGGCGGCCAAATTACCTCGGCCCATCTGGTGCAGAACTATCCGGGCATCCCGGAAATCTCCGGCCCGGAGCTGGGGGAACTATTCCGCAGCCAGGCGGTGAAACTGGGGGCGGAGATCCGGTTCGCGGAGGTGGAATCCATCCGGCAGGAAGCGGGGCACTTCCTCATTCAGCCGATGGAGGAGGCGCCGCTTGCGGCCCGGGCCGTAATTGCCGCCACCGGCGCCACCCCAAGGCCCCTGAATCTCCCGGGGGAAACGGAACATATCGGCGCCGGGCTGTCCTATTGTGCCACCTGCGACGGCGCCTTTTACGCCAAACGGGACGTTTTGGTCATTGGCGGCGGAGACACGGCGGTGGAGGACGGGCTCTACCTCTCCTCCCTCTGCCGCTCCGTCACCCTGGTTCTGCGGGGGGAGCGGTTCCGGGGCACACAGAGCCGGGTGGAGCTGCTGAAGCGGCTCCCCAACGTTTCCGTCCTTTACAACACCCGCCCGGCGGAGATCCTGGACGGCGCGGTTCGTCTGTCCGGCCCCTCCGGGGAGGAGATCCGAAAGGCGGACGGGGTGTTCGTGGCAGTGGGCAGTCTCCCGGCCACCGGCTGGCTGGAAGGACTTCCTCTGTCCCTGGAAAACGGCTATGTCCCGGCCCCGGAAACCGGCGAAACCTCCGTTCCCGGCCTTTTTGCAGCCGGGGATATTCGGAAAAAGCCCCTGCGCCAGGTTGCCACCGCCGTTTCAGACGGGGCAAACGCCGCCGCCAGTGC
>CAYSNK010000115.1:0-5090 GCA_964432375.1 uncultured Oscillospiraceae bacterium
CGTTTTATTCATTTTCCGCTATGTTGACCGATGGCGGTCAGTTTAAGGCGGGCAGGCTGGCGGCGGCGGCGGACTGCCCCACCCGGCGGAACTTTTCATCGGGCAGGGAGGGGAAGATCTTGCCGTCCAGCTCGGGGTATTCGTCAGCCAGCACCCGCTTGGCCTCCGCCAGGATGATGTCGCCGCCCTTGCCGGACATGACCCGGCCCAGCAGCAGGACGTGCTTGCACTGGTACAAATCATAGTAATAGGCCAGGGTATGGCCCAGATAGGTGCCGATGGAGGTGTATACGTCAACGGCGGCGGGGGAGTCCTCCGTCATCAGGGCCTGCACCACCTTCAGCTTTTCGGCGGGAGACAGGGTCTCGTCCAACTGGATACCGGCCCGGGGCGCCAGCTTGATCACGCCGTCCTGGGAGAAATATTTGACGCCGCAGCCGATGTCGCCGGACCACTCATCCTCCATGGCGCCGGGGGCGGCGTCCACAGGAACGAAAGCCAGCTCGTTGAGCCAGCCGGTGATGCGGCCCTCCTCGTCCACAAAGCCGGCGGCCTCGCTGGTGCCCATGGCGATGCCCAGGACGCTGTTCTCCCCCAGGCTGATGGTGCCGGCCAGGGCGGAGACATCGCCGTCGTTGATCACCTCAAAGGGGATATCGCCAAAGGTGTCGGTGATGGCGCGGATAAAGACCTCCTTCACCTCGGGGCCGTGCTGCTGCGCCTTGGGCACCTGGAGGAACAGGGAAGCGTTCATGGGACGGTTGTTGATAAAGATGCCCGCAGAGGACACGCCCACGGCATCGACCCGGGGCATGTGGGCGGCGGCGGATTTCAGGGCATCCACAATGCCCTGATAGTGATAGTTGGGGTCGGAGTTCACCTTGGGGAACCAGACCACCTCCTCGGAGTAGACGGATTCGCCGTCGATCACAGCGGAGACCTTGCGGTCGCTTCCTCCGGCGTCAAAACCAATGCGGCAGCCCTCTGTATGGCCGCCCATGGCCTTGGGTGTGTCCTTGGCCTCGGGGACCTGGTCGCAGAAAACCACCTCAAAGGGGGCCTCAAAGACTTCGGTCATAAAGTTCGAGTCGAAGGCGCGGCTGCCCTGGGCGGAATAGGCCCGCTTCAAATAGGTGTAAATCCCCTCGTCGCCGGAGACATAGATCTTGTAGCCGCCTTTCATCCAAAGCACGATTTTCACCAGGCGATCCACATAGTAGTGATCCGCCTCGGCCATCTCAGGGGTGCCGTGAATGAAGGTGTGGGCGGTGGCCATCTGGCCGTCTGCCCGCTCAATGGCGATGGAAACAGGCTTTTTGGCCGTTTCCAGGAAAGCCCGGTTGAACTTCATAATAGGAATAAATTCCGGGTCCAGCTTGGGCAGGTTCTTGATGGGAACCTCAATACCATGACATTTCATGCTAAAGTCCTCCTATATTGATTCGGTGGTTTATGTCAGGGAGCGCAGGGATGATTCCGATTCCCGCGCCCGAGGAAGCTCTGAACGGATGCGTCACCGGCGCTTCCCTGCCGCAACATAGCTCTATCATAAGCGAAAAAGCGGGATTAGGCAAGAGAAATTTTCAGAAAGCATCCTGGAACGGAAAAGAAGACCGCACCGGCCAGGTGCGGCTTGACAAATTTCAAACCTTCCCGTATGATAATAGCGTTTGAAGCCCGCAGAGAACGCTGTGATATTTCTCGGGCGGCGCCGCCCGCCGGGATCGGGATACAATCTCAAAGTCAGGAGCTGTTGTCCAATGAAAACCAATGTCCGCAGAATTACAGTCACCGCCATGCTGTCCGCCGTGGCGTTTGTGCTGATGTTTATCGAATTTTCTGTGCCGCTGATGCCGCCCTTTGTCAAGATGGATATCTCTGACCTGCCCGCCCTGTTGGGCACCTTTGCCCTGGGGCCGGTTTCCGGCGTGGTGATCGAGCTGCTGAAAAACCTGCTGCATATCCTGTTTAAGGGAACCTCCTCCGCCGGCGTGGGGGAGCTGTGCAACTTCCTGCTGGGGTGCTTTTTCGCGCTGCCTGCCGGCATCATTTACAAGCGGAAGAAGTCCCGCAGGAATGCCGCGCTGGGCGCGCTGATCGGCTGCCTCATCATGGCGGTTTGCTCGGTGCCCCTGAACTACTTTGTGGTTTATCCCGCCTATGTGGTGTTCTATGGCCTGCCTTTGGATCAGATCATCGGGATGTACCAGGCCATCCTGCCCAGCGTGAATGGCCTGCTTGCCTGCCTGACCATCTTCAATCTGCCCTTTACCTTTGTGAAGGG
The DNA here is from genome assembly GCA_964432375.1 of uncultured Oscillospiraceae bacterium. GTDB lineage: Bacteria > Bacillota > Clostridia > Oscillospirales > Oscillospiraceae > JAJQBJ01. The sequence continues at coordinate 2,285 of CAYSNK010000115.1, forward strand.
CCTGCTGGACGCCGTCATCTGCTTTGCGATCTACAAGCCCCTGTCGCCCATCCTCCACCAAACCGGGAGGAAATAGTCAATCGAACAGGTGAAAATAATGGGTCAGCGCGTAGGCCACGCCGTCCTCATCGTTGGCCCGCGTGACGTAGACAGCCGCCTCCTTGCAGGCGGCTGTCGCGTTTTCCACCGCCACGCCATAAGCCACCGCCCGCAGGAGATCCACATCGTTTTCCCCGTCGCCAAAGGCGGCGCACTCATCGGGAGAGAGGCCCAGGTAGTCCATCAGCCAGCGCAGGCCGTTGCCCTTTCCGGTTTCCCGGTGGGAGATTTCCAGTATATGAGGGGCGGAGGAGGTGAAGTACAGCCCCTCTGTCCCCTCCCGGATGGCCCGGAAGAGCGCTGCCCGGGCGGCGGGGTCCGGGTGCATCACGTCAAAGCTGTCCAGCTCCGCCTCGTGCTCGTCCAGGAAAGCCTCCCAGTCGGCCACGGGGCGGCAGGTGGAGCGCACATATTCAATGGCGTAGCCGGTGACCCCGTAGGCTTCCGGGTCGTTCAGATACCAGGTGGGGGCATAGGACTGGCCGTCAATAAAAGCGGCAAAGGAGGCGCCGGTTCCCCTGGAGAGGCGGCGAATCTGCGCCACGGCCCCGGCGGGCATCAGCCAGCGGCGCAGGACATGGCCGTCCGCCATCCGGTTGATGGCGGAGCCGTTGCTGGTGATGGCATAGCGGATGCCGGGAAGGGCGCGGATCTCCCGGGGAAGGCTGGCGTAGCTGCGGCCGGAGGCCACGATCACCTCGATCCCGGCAGACGCGGCTTTGCTCAGCGCGGCGCGGTTGCCGGGGGAAAGACGGCCGTCCCGGTTCAGGGTGGTGTGATCCAGATCCAGCGCGATACATTTGATGACAGACATAGCATGGCCTCCTTCAAGCACTATGATAAAGGATTTCGGGGGAGCCGTCAAGTGCGCTGGCGGCCTCCCGGGAAACAAAATGGGGAACTCCCCGGCGGCGGGAGCGGAAAAACCCGGCTAAGGAAACTGTTACACCGCAGAAAAGAGGAAAAGTTTCAAAAAGTTGAAACCCTCCTTTCTATTTTGTAACCTTTGTGATATAATCAAACTGTATTGTTGCGGCAAAACGGAGGTGAGGCGCATGAAACGGCTGTTTGGCACTCTTTTTCTGGCGGCGGCCCTGGCCTGTCTGCTGACCGGCTGCCTGTTTAAGGGCGCGGACGCTCTCTATGTGCTTCCGGCGCTCTCCGACGACTATACAAACCTGCAAGATGTCCTGGAGCAGATCGTAAGCAGCGGGCTGGAATACGCGGCCCCCAAATCGGGAGAAAATACCCAGTCCATTCAATTCCTGGATCTGAATGGGGACGGAGAGGATGAGGTGGTTGCCTTTTTCCGGGAGGAAAGCGGCACCAAGCCTCTGAAAATCTATATTTTCCGGCGGACAGAAGCGGATCTGTATGAGGTGGCGGACGTCATTGAGGGGGACGGCACCGCCTTTCACTCCATCGCCTATGTCAACCTGAACGGCGCCGGTTCACTGGAGCTGGCGGTAAACTATCAGATCTCTGATCTCGTCTACACGCTGAGCGTCTATTCCCTGGACGGCGAGGGGGTCAGCCAGCTGATGCAGGCGGGCTGTACCAGGTATACCGCAGTGGATCTGAACCTGGACGGCGTCAGCGAGCTGGTTCTGCTCCAGCAGGACAACTCCGAGGAGGGAGGAAACCGGGCGGAGTGGTATGTCTGCGCCGATGGGGAGATGGAGCAGGCGGCGGCGGTTGCCCTGTCTGCGGGAATCGGCAGCATCAAGCGGGTGCGCACCAGCAAGCTGGCCGATGGCGAACCGGCCATTTACGTCACCGGCACCTATGGAGAAAACGGCGACCAACTGGTGACGGACATCCTGGCGGTTCGCGGCGGGACATTTGTCAACCTGACCATGGACGAGGAGACCGGAATCAGCAGCACATCCCTGCGTCAGAACACCGATGAGGATATCTTTGCCACCGATTTGGACGGAGACGGCATCTACGAGATCCCCTTTGCCGCCGAGCTGACCGGCCTGGGCAGCGGCAATGTGTGGGCCGTGGATTGGGTTCAGTATCAGCTGGACGGCTCCAAAATTCGGGTCTGCACTACGGTCTGTTCCCCCAAGGACGGCTGGTATTTGACCCTTTCGGAGGAGCAGCGGGGAAACATCGGCGCGATCCGCTCGGAATCCCCGGCAAGTGACGAGATTTCCGTGACCCTGTATGATATAACGGGCATGGGGGCGGACGGCGGCCAGCCGCCGGAGCTGATGACCATTTACGTCCTCACCGGCGCGAACCGGGTCAGCCGCTCCAAGCTCAGCGGCCGCTTTGTGCTGAGCCAGAGCACGGAGGTGATCTATGCCGCCCGGCTGGAGGAAAACCGGTGGGATCTGAGCCAGGAGGACGTGACAGAGACATTCCACTTTATGCCAACGAACTGGTCTGCAACAGACTGACATAGAAGGAAAGAGGTTATACGATATGAAGAAGATTCTTGTCCTGGAGGATGAAGCAAACATCCGGAGCTTTGTGGTGATCAACCTGAAGCGGGCGGGCTACGACACCATTGAGGCCGGCACCGGGGAGGACGCGCTGATCCAACTGAAAAATAACCCGGATATCAAGGTCGCTTTGCTGGACATTATGCTGCCCGACATGGACGGCTTTGAGGTGTGCCGCCGAATCCGGGCCAGCAATTCCCGCATCGGCATCATTATGCTGACCGCCCGCACCCAGGAGATGGACAAGGTCACCGGCC
>CAYSNK010000116.1:0-1252 GCA_964432375.1 uncultured Oscillospiraceae bacterium
GGACCTTCCAGAATATCCGTCTGTTTGACAAGCTGACGGTGGAGGACAACGTGAAGATCGGCCTGCACAATCACACCAAATACAGTATGTTTTCCGGCGTTTTCCGGCTGCCCGGCTACTGGAAGCAGGAGAAAATCGCCCATGAGCGGGCCCTGGATCTGCTGGCCATCTTCGATATGCAGGGCCTGGCCGATGTCCGGGCGGGCTCCCTGCCCTACGGCGCCCAGCGCCGCCTGGAAATTGTCCGGGCGCTGGCAACCGGCCCCAAGCTGCTGCTGCTGGATGAGCCTGCCGCCGGTATGAACCCCTCCGAAACCGCCGAGCTGATGGAGAACATCCGCAAAATCCGGGACACCTTCCAAATCGCGGTCCTGCTCATCGAGCACGATATGAGCCTGGTGATGGGGATCTGCGAGGGGATCGCGGTGCTGAACTTCGGCAAGGTGATCGCAAAGGGCACGCCGGAGGAGATTCAGAACGACCCCCAGGTCATCGAAGCCTATCTGGGCAAGAAGAAGGAGGGCTGATCGCTATGAGTTTGCTGAGAGTTGAGGATATCAACGTCTATTACGGCAGCATCCACGCCATCAAGGGCATCTCTTTCGAGGTCAACGAGGGCGAAATCGTCACCCTGATCGGGGCAAACGGCGCCGGAAAGTCCACCACCCTGAACACCGTAGCCGGGCTGCTGAAGCCCAAAAGCGGCGATGTGCAGCTGGAGGGGGCCTCTCTGCTCACCGTTCCCGCCCACAAGATCGTCAGCAAGGGTATGGCGCTTTGTCCGGAGGGCCGCCGGATCTTCCTCCAGCTCACCGTCCGGGAGAACCTGGAGATGGGCGCCTACACCCGCCCCCAGGGGGAGATCGAGGACTCCATCGCCCTGGTTTACGACCACTTCCCCCGGCTGAAGGAGCGCTATAAGCAGGTGGCGGGCACCCTGTCCGGCGGCGAGCAGCAGATGCTGGCGATGGGCCGGGCCATGATGTCCCACCCCAAGCTGATGATGCTGGACGAGCCCTCTATGGGCCTGGCCCCCATCCTGGTGGAGGAGATCTTCTCCATTATCAAGGATCTGAACGACGCGGGCACCACCATCCTTCTGGTGGAGCAGAACGCGCAGATGGCCCTGAGCATTGCGAACCGGGGCTATGTCCTCAGCACAGGGAAGATCGTCACCAGCGGCACCGGCCGGGATCTGCTGAACGACGACTCCGTCCGCAAGGCTTACCTGGGCGGCTGAGCCGGACAAAAC
>CAYSNK010000116.1:1352-5037 GCA_964432375.1 uncultured Oscillospiraceae bacterium
CCGGAGGCGCCGTAGTTGCTGAGCACCCGGGCGGAGGGGTCGCTGACGTTGCAGCCCTCCCAGCTCCGGTTGGGCATCCAGAAGTCCGCCACCATCTGGGCCTGGCCCGGATAATACTTTTCAAACAGCTCCCGGTACAGCAGGCTCTCCTTGGTGAAGGGGCGGGCGTGGGTATAGGCCAGGCGCTTTTCCTCAAACTCCCGGTCGGTGTAGAGGCCCTCGGCGTATTCCTTCAGGTAGTCCACCATGGAGTGGCCCACAGCGTCGGAAAAGGCGGCCTTTTCCCGCCACAGGATCTCATCGGGCAGCCAGTCCCCCTGAAAGGCCCTGCGGAGCAGATACTTCCCCTTGCCGTAGGTGTTTACCTTTTTCGCGGGGTCAATGCGCATGACGTAGCGGACAAAGTCCAAATCCCCAAAGGGAACCCGGGCCTCCAGACTGTTCACCGAAATGCAGCGGTCTGCCCGGAGCACATCGTACATAAACAGCTCCCGGAGCCGCTTCTGGGATTCCCACTGGAACGCCTCCGGGTCCGGGGCGAAGTCCGTGTACTTATAGCCGAACAGCTCATCGGAGATTTCGCCGGTCAGCAGCACCCGGATATCCGTCTGCTCGTGGATGGCCTTGCAGACCAGATACATCCCCATGGAGGCCCGGATGGTGGTGATGTCAAAGGTGCCCAGCAGGGCCACCACCTCCTCCAGGCTGCGGAGGACGATTTCCCTGTTGATAATGACCTCCGTGTGGTCGGTGTGGAGGTAATCCGCCGTCTGCCTGGCGTATTTCAGGTCGATGGCGTCCTCGCTCATGCCGATGGCAAAGGTGCGGATGGGCTTGTCCAGTTTCTTTGCGGCAATGGCGCAGACCAGGGAGGAATCCAGGCCGCCGGAGAGCAGGAAGCCCACAGGGGTGTCGGAGTCCATGCGCTTTTCCACCCCGGCCACCAGCTTTTCCCGAATCCTGGCGGCGATGGTGTCCAGATCGTCCCGGCAATACTCGGTGACGGCGGCAATGTCCTCATAGCGGACGAACAGCCCGTCGCAATAAAAGGTGCCGATGGGGAACGGCTTGATCTCGGCGCACAGGCCCACCAGGTTTTTTGCTTCGCTGGCGAAGGCGATGCTGCCGGAGTCGGAGTAGCCGTAAAACATGGGGCGGATGCCGATGGGATCTCGGGCGGCAATCAGCCGCTTCTTTTTGGAATCATAGAGCACCAGGGCAAACTCCGCGTCCAGATGGCGGAACATATCCAGGCCGTATTCGTAATACAGAGGGAGGAGCAGCTCGCAGTCGGAGCCGGAGCGGAACGTATAGCCCTTGGCCTCCAATTCCTCTTTCTGCCTGCGGAAGCCGTACAGCTCCCCGTTGCAGACCAGGGCGTCGCCGCCCCGGGTAAAGGGCTGCATCCCCTCGGGGGTCAGGCCCATAATGGCCAGCCGTCCGAAGCCCAGATAGCCGAACTCCGTTTCCAGCACCCGATGGTCGTCGGGGCCCCGGGAATCGGTGCGCAGCAGATAGCTTTCAAACTCGGCGGGGGTGATGTCCTTGCCCGCATAACCCATAAAACAACACATGATCAGAACCGTCCTTTTCTTTGATTTCTCTGAACAAACGCGCTGCCGGCGCATGGCTCAGAGGTTGATTGCCCGGTGGATTCCGGGAGAAAGAACGGTTTTCCTGCGAAGGTATAAAAATAGACAGCCCCGCCCTTTTTTAGGACGAATGCTGTCAGATCCGCGGTACCACCTAAATTACTTATCATCCTTGATAAGTCCACTCACGCTCTACTAAGCGCATACCCTGATAACGCTGGGAGGCGGCGCACCTACTGACCGCCTGATGGCGGCGTTCAGCTTGCGGCTCGCGGGTGTTCGTTCGTGCGGTTGTCGTACAGGGCTTCCACCGTCCCCTGCTCGCTAAAACTCCTGCCCGCATTACTTTTCCCGGTCATGGCCTTTAACAGCTTGTATTATAGCCCGGGGGAGGGAAAAAGTCAAGCCCTGTTTCAGGAAAATGCGCGCAATTCCTTTTCCCGGGGGTTTGGGGTTGACTTTCCCGGCTGTCCGCGCTAAAATACAGTCACGATCACATTCAATCGGCGGCGGGGGCTGGCGGAAAGAGCCGCTATCCGGCCCCGGACGATTGCTTGTGAGGTTTTTTAGAAGTTCCCAAAGGCAATGACCGGGAAAAGTACTGCGGAACAAAGGCAAAGCGAACGGGGGAGGGTGAAAGCCCCGGGCGGAGGCCGCAGGAACGAACACCCGCGAGCCGCAAGCTGAACGCCGCCATCAGGCGGTCAGTAGGTGCGCCGCCTCCCAGCGTTACCAGGGGCAGCACTTTGCGGAGTGTGAGGGATCTGCCGAACGGGGCAGGTAATTTAGGTGGTACCGCGGATGTGGCAGCATCCGTCCTAAAAAAGGACGGGGCTGTCTTTTTTTATTCCCCGTTTGCAGGGAAAACCGCCAGGACTGGCGCAAACTAATTATGATTGCGAGGGATTTATTATGAAACGCACAACCATTTCCCGGATTTTTGCCGATGGGGAGGTATACGGCGGCAAAACAGTCACCGTCTGCGGCTGGGCCAGAACCATCCGGGACATGAAGAAGTTCGGCTTTATCGAGCTGAACGACGGCTCCTGCTTCAAGAATTTGCAGGTGGTCATTGAAATCGACAAGCTGGAAAATTACAGGGAGATCGTCCGGCAGAACGTGGGCTGCGCCCTGGTGGTAGAGGGGACTGTGGCCCTGACCCCCGGCGCCAAGCAGCCCCTGGAGCTGAAAGCCTCCGCCGTCACCGTGGAGGGCCCCTCCACCCCGGACTATCCCTTGCAGAAGAAGCGCCACTCTGTGGAGTTTTTGCGCACCATCCAGCACCTGCGCCCCAGAACCAACCTGTTCTCCGCCACCTTCCGGGTTCGCTCCGTGGCGGCCTACGCCATCCACAAGTTCTTCCAGGAGCGGGGCTTCGTCTATGTCCACACCCCCATCATCACCGCCTCCGACTGCGAGGGGGCCGGAGAGATGTTCCGCGTCACCACCCTGGACCCGGAGAACCCGCCCCGGCTGGAGGACGGTTCGGTGGACTACTCCCAGGACTTCTTCGGCAAGCCGACCAGCCTGACCGTTTCCGGCCAGCTGAACGCGGAGAACTTTGCCATGGCGTTCGGCAATGTATACACCTTTGGCCCCACCTTCCGGGCGGAGAACTCCAACACCCAGCGCCATGCCGCCGAATTTTGGATGATCGAGCCGGAGATGGCCTTTGCCGACCTGAACGACTATATGGATACCGCCGAGGCGATGGTCAAGTTCATCATCAACTACACCCTGGAGCAATGCCCGGATGAAATGAACTTTTTCAACTCTTTCGTGGACAAGGGGCTGAAGGAGCGCCTGCTCCATGTGGCGTCCTCCGAGTTTGGCCGCATCACCTATACCGAGGCCGTCCGGCTGCTGCGGGAGTCCGGCCACCCCTTTGACTTCCCGGTGGAGTGGGGCTGCGACCTGCAAACGGAGCACGAGCGCTATCTGACCGAGGAGATTTTCCACCGCCCCGTGTTCGTCACCGACTATCCCAAGGAGATCAAGGCTTTCTATATGCGCCTGAACGACGACGGGAAAACCGTGGCCGCCGCCGACTGCCTGGTGCCCGGCATCGGCGAGATCATCGGCGGCTCCCAGCG
>CAYSNK010000117.1:0-5023 GCA_964432375.1 uncultured Oscillospiraceae bacterium
CCTCCAGGGTGATGTTGTAGTTCACCACCTCGACGGACAGCACCTGATCCGCCTCCGGCAGCCAGGTTTCAAAGCCGAAGAGATCCACCTTCAGGGCGCAGACCGCCGCCGCCAGGATCAGCATACAGACGCCGTAGCCTGCCCATCCCCGCCGGAATACGTCCAGCGTCTTGTTCAGCATCATCTGGGCGGAAAAGTGGCCGATAAAGCCCCCCGCCGTCAGCAGGAGCAGGTAGATCAGGACGTGCTTCCAGCTCCAGATCGCGATATCGGGGTCAAACAGCAGCGTGACCAGGGGCTTTGCAATGGCAATGGCGCAGAAAAAGGTGAAGGAATAGCGAAAGGCGGGGCGCAGGGCGGGAATGGCGATCACGTCCCCCGCCGTTTCCACCCGGCGAACCCGGTACAGGAGCAGGGCGGCCAGGGCCAGCAGCAGGCTGGCCGCCAGATAGACCAGCAGGCACTTCCAGCCGTGGAGGAAATACTGCCGGGTATTTTCCCCCGTGCCCCGCCAGACGGTTTTCACATTCTCGTTCATGTTTTCCAGGGGGCTGAGCCACCGGGCCGCCTCATCCAGGACGGGGAAATTGTAAAAGCCCCGCAGCAGGGTGTCGCAGACGGCGGAGATCAGGTTCCGGATCACATAGGGGGCGATTTGCAGCCCCGCGTAGAGAACGGGATACATGACCAGGTTGCCGGTGAGCGACGTGCAGAACACCGCCCAGGAGTAGAAGAACAGGTTTGCCATCATCTGGGCGGTGAACCACAGAAAGAGCAGGGTCCAGTTCAGGCAGCCCAGAGCCGCCTCTGTCACCGCCGTGACCCCCAGGCAGATGACCATGGGAAACACCATCAGCGCAAGGCCGGAGAGGTAGCTTGTGAGGAACAGGCACTCCCGCCGCAGGGGCATCGTATGGATGGCCACGGCGGACCGGTGCTGGAACAGGTAGGAAAACACCGCCATGGCGCAGATGATCGCGTCAACAACGGCAATCAGATGGCAGACCCCGGCCAGGGACGCGACCACCTCGTCCGCAGTCATCTGCAAGACCCGCGCCTCCGCGTTGAGGACCCGGGCGGCCAGCGTCAGCGGCATGGCGATCAGCCAGCCCAGGGCAGACAGCACCCAGATGGGCCAGAACCGGGTCATGTTTTTGCGGAACATGGCCCGGTTAAAGCACCAGTTCTTTAACCGCATAGTCGTCACCTCCCAGCTCATAGATGAATATCTCCTCCAGGGTCAGAGGAAGGGCCTCCATGAAGATCGGGGCCAGGGTCGCCAGGCGGTTGATAACCTCCTCCGCGCCGCCCCGGACGATCAGGGTGTAGATCCGGCCAATCGAGGAAATATGGATCACGTCCATCCCCACAGGCAGCTTGGGCAGTTCCCCGTTAAAGACGATCTGGATCTTCACCACGTTGTCCTGAAGCTCCTTGAGGGAGCGCTCCAGCAGCAGCCTGCCGTGGCTGAGCACCCCCACATAGTCGCAGACGTCCTCCAGCTCCCGCAGATTGTGGGAGGACACCAGCACCGTAACCCCCCGCTCGGTGACATCGTTCATCATCAGGGCCCAGACCTGCCGCCGCATGACGGGGTCCAGCCCGTCCACCGGCTCATCCAGCACCAGCAGGTCCGGCATACAGCTCAGGGCCAGCCAGAAGGCCACCTGCTTCTGCATCCCCTTGGACAGGCGGCGGATGGGCCGCTTTTCGTCCACCTCCGGGAAGGCGGGCCGGAGCTTTTCAAACCGCTCTGTGCTGAACCGGGGATAGATCCCCTTGTAAAATTTCATCATATCCCGGGCGGAGGCGGACATGAAATAGTAAAAGTCATCCGGGATCACCGCAATGCGGCTCTTGATCTCCGGATTCTCGTACACCGGCTTTCCGTCCACCAGGATCTCGCCGGAGTCCGGCCGGTAGGCGCCGATAATGTGCCGGATGGCGGTGGATTTCCCCGCACCGTTGGGGCCGATCATGCCGTAAACGCTGCCCCTGGGCACCGTCATGGTCAAATCGTCCAGGGCGCAAAACCCGTCAAAGCGCTTGCTCACCTTTTTCACTTTAATCATTTCCGGCGCCTCCCTTTTGGGTTTTCAGCAGCCGCTGGGAAAGCTGCTCTACGGTCATGCCCATCCAGATCAGCTCCGCCGCCGTTCCGTCCAGCAGGCGCAGCAGATCCGCCTTTCTCGTTTTGTTGCCCCGGAGATCCAGCACCACAGGATCTCCCTCCTGGGGCAGAATCACATAGTCCTCCTCCGCAAGCTCCTGGTACGCCTGCTGGATGGTCTTTGGGTTGATCGCCAGGCGGGCAGACAGCTCCCGCACCCCGGGCAGCGCCTCTCCCGGGCGGATCGCCCCAATCAGCACCATGCGCCGCAGTTCCTCTTTTAGCTGCTGCAAAACCGGCTTCCCGTCTCTCGGCTCCAGAATCGGCAAAGCGCTCCCTCCCGTCTGTATTTCCTGTGAAAGCAACTGTAACATCAGTGTAGCATCAAAGCGGCGGAAATACAACCGAGGGCAAATAAAGAATCCCAGGATATTTTCTTAACTTTTTCTTACGTTTTCCGGATTTAGGCGCAAAAATCCCCGGAGAACGTTTCTCCGGGGAAGTCTGCGCTGTGTAACGAAAAGACCCTCTGAACCGACACGCCGCCGGCGCTATTCAGAGCCTCCTTCATCAGCCGTGGATCAGGCTCAGGATCAAGGTCAGGACAATCCAGACGATTGCCACATACTTGGTCCAGCGGGCCAGCTTTGCGTCCCAGCCCTTTGCCTTTCCCTTGGACATAAAGGTGTCCATCCCGCCGGCGATGGCACCGGACAGGCCCGCGCTCTTGCCGGATTGCAGCAGAACCACCGCGATGAGAAACAGAGAAGCCAGCAGCTGGATGATCGTGATAATCAGCTTAACAACACTCATTTTTATCTTCCTTTCCTTGCTCCCCATACGGGGATTTCCAAAACACCGGAGTCCGGTGACAGGCGTTTGAACGTAAAGCTAATGTTATCATACCTCCCTTGAAATTTCAAGAGGGAACTCCCGCTTTTTTGCGGCTTTTCCCGGCCTCCCGGAGGATTTCCGCCCTTACAGCGTGATATGAAACCGCTCCATCCAGCAATTCAGCTGCAGCAGATAGGCCATCATCTGGGGCCCTGCCATCAGCTGGCCGAACCAGGGCTTTCCATAGTCGCCGCCGGAGCGCAGCAGGCCGCCCTCCAGCTTTTCCGGGTTTAAAAGCTCCCGCACCGGCGCGTTGGGGTCCCGCAGCACCCGGGCCAGCTTCTCCCGGATCAGCGCCTCGTAGACGGGATGGTGGGTTTTGGGATAGGGCGACTTGGGCCGCCGGAGCACATCCCCCGGCAGCAGGTGGGAAAAGGCGTCCCGGAGCACCTGCTTCCGCACGCCGTCCCTGCTCTTCATCTCCCAGGGGATGTTCCAAACGTATTCCACCAGCCGGTGGTCGCAGAAGGGCACCCGAACCTCCAGGCCGGAATACATACTCATCCGATCCTTCCGCTCCAGCAGGGCGGTCATAAACCACTGGATGGAAAGCCAGCCCACCTGCCTCCGCTTCCGCTCCGTCTCGCTCTCCCCCTCCAGCAGGGGCGTCTTTTCCACCGAGGCCCGATACCGGGCCTCCACATACTCCCCCAGGCCCAGCTTCCGCACCAGCTCCGGGTTCAGCACCTCCGTCCGGTGCTCCGGCACCGGGCACCAGGGGAAGGTGTCCGCGTTCAGCATCTCCGGCCGGTAAAACCAGGGATAGCCGCCGAAGATCTCGTCGGAGCACTCCCCGGAGATGGCCACCACATGGCGCTCCGCCACCTGGCGGCAATACCACAGGAGGGAGGCGTCTACATCCGCCATGCCGGGCAGATCCCGGGCCGCCACCGCCTCCTCCAGCAGCCCGGGCAGCTCCGCCACCGGGCAGGTCAGCACCGTGTGCCGGGTGCCGCAGACCCGGCTGACCCGCCCGGCCCAGGGCGCGTCTGCGTCCGGCTGAAAGGAGGAGGCCCGAAAATACTTGTCGTTATCGGTGTAGTCGAAGGAATAAGTCTCCAGGGGCGGCATCCCGGCCTCCCGGTATGCTTTGGCGGCGGCCGCCGTAATGACGGAGGAATCCAGCCCTCCGGACAGGAAGGTACACAGGGGCACATCGCTGACAAGCTGCCGCCGGATGGCGGACTCCAAAAGCTCCCGCAGGTGGGCCACGGTGTCCTCATACCCCTCCCCATGGGGCCGGCTGACCAGGCCCCAATAGGGCCGCTTTCGCACCCCGGACCGGCTGACCGTCATGACGCAGGCGGGCTCCAGCTCCTCCACCCCCGCAAAGGTGCCCTGGCCCGCAGTCCGGGCCGGGGAGATCCCCAGCAGCTCGCACCAGGTGTGATCGTCCGCCCGGGGCTCCAGCCCCGGATACCGGAACAGGGCCTTCAGCTCGGAGGCAAAGACAAAGCTGTCCCCCTGCCTGGCGTAGAAAAACGGCTTTACCCCAAAGCGATCCCGGCAGCACAGCAGGGTGCGGGTCTGGCTGTTCCACAGGGCAAAGGCAAAAATGCCCTCCAGCTCCTCCCCCACCCGGTCCCCATATTCCGCCCCGGCGTAGAGCACCGCCTCGGTATCCGAGCCCGTTTCAAAGCGATAGCCCTTCCCCTCCAGCCTCCGCCGCAGATCCGGGGTATTATACAGTTCCCCGTTGTACACCAGCACCCAGTCCGCCCCGTTGATATGCCGGACCATGGGCTGGGCGCCGCCCGCCGGGTCGATGACCGCAAGCCGCCTATGTACCAGCACGCAGTCCCGCCCGCTCCAGCTTCCGCTGTCGTCCGGCCCCCGCCGGGCCAAGGCAGCCCCCATCCGCTCCCCCGCCCGGAGCAGCTCCGGCGTCCGGTTCTCCCGGGTAAAATCGCAAAATCCCGCAATGCCGCACATATCCATTCTCCTTTGCTTCCAGAGTTCGTTCCCTATGGAACCTCTGATTAAATCGTCTGCGGCCGGGCGGCGGCTCTTTTCCGCCGG
>CAYSNK010000118.1:0-4857 GCA_964432375.1 uncultured Oscillospiraceae bacterium
ATCCGCCGCAGTTTTCCTGCGGCGGATTGCTTTTTTCCCGCTTTCGTGTATAATACTGCTATATAGCCGGTTTCCGCGGCAAATCCCTCAGAAAGGAGCCCTCCATGCAGGAATCCAAATTTTACCGCTTCTTAAAGCCTGTCATTCCAAGGCCCCTCCGCCCCCTGGTCCTCCGGTATCAGGAGATGATCAGCTATGTGGTTTTCGGCGGCCTGACCACCCTGGTCAATCTGGCGATCTATTTCCCGCTGGATCTTTTCATCAGCTACCTGATTGCCAACGTGATCGCCTGGATCGGGGCGGTGGCCTTCGCGTTTTTCACCAACAAAGCCTTTGTGTTTGAGGACAGCCGGTGGGATCTGCCCTCGCTGCTGACCCAGGGGGCGGCCTTTGCCCTGGCCCGCCTGCTCTCCCTGGCGGTGGAGGAGGGGGTCCTGCTTCTCTTTGTGGAGGCCCTCCATCTAAATTCGACGGTCACAAAAATCGCGGCCCAGGTCATCGTGATTGTGATGAACTATTTTGCCAGCAAGTTTATCATCTTCCGGGACAGGAGGAAGGGAAAATAATCCGCCCATCAGACCGCCGGGGCTTCCCCATTTTCCCCTTTCCCAAAAAAGGGGTTTTCTTCCCCGCCGAAAAATGCTATAATGCTATCATCTGATGCACAAAGGAGGACACTCTATGATCTACGATGCGGAAACTCAGGACCTGATCGCGCTGGTCCGTGATTTTGTCAACAAAGAGATTATCCCCTTCGCGGGAGAGTATGAAAAAAACAACGAGTTCGCGTGGCCCATCCTGAAAAAGGCCATGCAGATGGGCCTGCACCTGCTGTGCCTGCCCGAGGAATACGGCGGCCCCGGTCTGAACAACGTCCAGACCTTCGCCCTGTCCGAGGAGATCGCCCGGGGCGACATCGGCATCGGCACCACCCTGATCGCCAACTGCCTGGCCTCCTACCCCGTCCTGATTGCCGGGACCGAGGCCCAGAAAAAGCTGTGGTTTGACACTGTAAAAGAAAAAGGCTTCGCCGCCTTCTGCCTGACCGAACCCAACGCCGGCTCCGATGCCGGCTCCGTCCAGACCACCGCTGCGGAGGAGGACGGCTGCTATGTGATCAACGGCACCAAGAGCTTTATCTCTAACGGCCCCATCGCAGGGATCTACACCGTACTGGCCTCCACCCGCAAGTCCGCCGGGATCATGGGCCTGTCCGCCTTTATCGTGGAGCGGGATCGGGAGGGCGTTTCCATCGGCAAGGAGGAGGACAAGATGGGAATGCGCCTGTCCTGCACCTCCGAGGTGATCTTCGACAACGTCCGCATCCCCAAGGATCACCTGCTGGGCAAGAAGAACCGGGGCTTTAAATATATCATGGAAACTCTGGATCACTCCAGGGCCGGCGTGGGCGCCTTTGGCGTGGGCATTGGCCAGCGCTGCGTGGAGGAGGCCACAAAGTACGCCAAACAGCGCAAGCAGTTCGGCTCCCCCATCTCCAACTTCCAGTCTGTCCAGAATATGCTGGCCGATATGGAGATCCAGGTGCAGTGCGCCCGCCAGATGTATCTCCACGCCGCCGCCCTGATGGACGCGGGCAAGCCCTTCTCCGCCGAGGCAGCCATCGCCAAGACCTTTGGCACCGACACGGGCATGAAGTGCGCGGTGGACGGCGTCCAGGTTATGGGCGGCTACGGCTACATGAAGGACTATCCCATGGAGAAGCTGATGCGGGACGCGAAGATCCTGCAAATCTACGAGGGCACCAACCAGATCCAGCGGGGCGTCATTGCCAGCGCCTGCCTGAAGAAGTACCGCTAAAAGAGGTGTAACGAATTTGAATATTTTAGTCTGTGTCAAGCAGGTCCCGGACACCACCGCCATCAAGATCGATCCGGTCAGGCACACCCTGATCCGCGCCGGTGTCCCCTCGATCCTGAACACATTTGATACCTATGCCCTGGAGACCGCCCTCCGGATCAGGGAGAACGAAGGCGGCAGGATCACCGTCCTCTCCATGGGCCCCGATCAGGCCAAGGCCGTCCTTCGGGAGGCCCTGTCCGTGGGCGCCGACGAGACCTATCTGATCTCCGACCGGGCCTTTGGCGGCGCCGATACCCTGGCCACCAGCCGCACCCTGGCCGCCGCCGTCCGGCTGCTGGAGGAGCGGAACGGCAGCCCCTTCGATCTGATCCTCTGCGGCAAGCAGGCCATTGACGGAGACACCGGTCAGGTTGGCCCCGAACTGGCCCAGCATCTCGACCGGAGCCTGATCACCTGCGCGGTGGAGGCGGAGATCGCGGGCGGCCAGGTGCGGGCAAAGCGGGAGAGCGACGAGGGCTATGATTTCTTCACCGCCTCCCTTCCCGCCGTTGTCACCATGAACAAGACCCCCTACGAGATGCGCTGGCCCAACCTGAAATGCTTCCGGGACGCCCGCACCGCCGAAATTCCGGTGCTGACTGCCCAGGAGGTCATCGTGCCCGAGGAAAAGCGGGGCCTGCGGGGTTCCCCCACCAAGGTCAGAAAGACCTACACCCCCGTCCATGAAAAGAATGGCAAGAAGATCGCGGGCGTCTCCCCCGCCCAGGCTGCCGGTCAGTTGGTTGAGCTGATGTCTGCCGCCAAGCTGATTTAAGGAGGGCTATGGAAATGGAACATAAGAACCTTTGGGTTTTCATTGAAACCGATGAGGGCGCCGCCAAGAATGTGGGCTACGAGCTGCTGAACCCCGGACGCCGTCTGGCGGACAAGCTGGGGGAGGCGCTGGTGGCCGTCGTCATGGGCAAGGATGTGCGGGCCGTGGCCCGGGACGCCATCGCCTACGGCGCGGATCAGGTGATTCTGGTCGAGGGGGACGAATACCTCAACTACAACACCGATGCCGCCGCCTTTGCTATGTGCGGGCTGATCGAGAAGTACGCCCCCGGCATCGTGCTCTACGGCGCCACCAACAATGGCCGTGACCTGGGCCCCCGGGTGGCCTGCAAGCTGGAAACCGGCCTGACCGCCGACTGCACCGCTCTGGACATTGACGAGGAGAGCCGTCTGCTGATAAGCACCCGCCCCACCTTCGGCGGCAACCTGATGGCCGCCATCGCCTGCCCGGATCACCGGCCCCAGATGTCCACCGTCCGCCCCGGCGTGTTCAAAAAGCCCGCCTATAACCCCTCCCGCACCGGCGAGATCCTGGAGGAGGACATCCATATCGACCCCGCCAACATCCGCGTCAGGCTGGTGGAGCGGGTGAAGGAGGTCGCCGAGGCGGTCAACCTGGAGGAGGCCGAGATCATTGTCTCCGGGGGCCGGGGGCTGAAGAGCGCAGAGAACTTCAGGCTGGTGCAGGAGCTGGCCGATGTGCTGGGCGCCACCGTAGGCGCCAGCCGTGCCGCCGTGGACGCGGGCTGGATTCCCCACGCCCATCAGGTGGGCCAGACCGGAAAGACCGTGGCCCCCAGCATCTATATCGCCGTGGGGATCTCCGGCGCGATCCAGCACCTGGCGGGAATGTCCGGCGCCAAGACCGTGGTTGCTGTCAACAAGGACCCGGACGCCCCCATTTTCAGCGTGGCCGACTACGGCATCGTGGGCGACCTGTTTGAGGTCATCCCCGCCCTGATTGCGGAGATCAAAGCCTATAAAGCCTAATCTTCCTCTGCCGATTGCATCGGATGAAATCCCCGGTCCCGAGGCCGGGGATTTTATGCTATAATATGCGCAAATACCAAGCGAAAGGGGGACGGCCCCTATGAAAAAAATAGTCATTGGCATCCTGGCCCATGTGGACGCGGGCAAGACCACCCTGTCTGAGGCGCTGCTCTACACCACCGATACCCTGAAAAAAATGGGCCGGGTGGATCACAAGGACGCATTTTTGGATCACAATCCTCTGGAACGGGAGAGAGGGATCACCATATTCTCCAAGCAGGCGGAGTTTTCCGACGGGGACACCGGCTTTACCCTGCTGGACACGCCCGGCCATGTGGACTTCTCCGCCGAGACAGAGCGCACCCTTCAGGTGTTAGATTACGCCATCCTGGTGATTTCCGGCTCCGACGGCGTCCAGGGCCACACAGAGACTCTATGGCAGCTGCTCCGCCGCTATCGCGTTCCCACCTTTCTCTTTGTCAACAAGATGGATCTGGCGGGCGCGGATCGGGCCGCGCTGCTGGCCCAGCTCAGGGCCCGGCTCAGCGACAACTGCGTGGACTTTTCCAACCCGGAGGATGCGGAGTTTGCCGAGCGCCTCGCCCTGTGCTCAGAGCCTTTGATGGAGGCTTATCTGGAGCGGGGCGGACTGCCCCAGTCCCTGGTGGCCCAGGCGGTGGCCCAGCGCCAGGTGTTCCCCTGCTGCTTCGGCTCCGCCCTGAAACTCACAGGGGTCAGGGAATTTCTCTCCGTCCTGGAAGCCTATACGGTGCAGCCCGTCTATGGCGGGGCGTTTGGAGCAAAGGTGTTTAAGATCACCCGAGACAGCCAGGGCGTCCGCCTGACCTGGATGAAGATCACCGGCGGCAGCCTGAAAGCAAAATCCGTCCTCACCAACGCCGGAACCCTGAACCGCTCCGGCAAGCCCGTCCCCCCGGCGGACGCCTGGCGGGAAAAGGCGGATCAGCTTCGGCTCTACTCCGGGGTGAAATTCCGCCCCCTGGAGCTGGCCCCGGCGGGCACGGTCTGCGCGGTCACGGGGCTTACCCAGACCTACCCCGGCCAGGGGCTGGGGGCGGAAGCCCAGACCGCCTCTCCCCTGCTGGAGCCTGTGCTGACCTATCGGCTGATCCTCCCCAAAGGCTGCGACCCCGGGGCGGCCCTGCCCAAGCTGCGGGAGCTGGAGGAGGAGGACCCCCAGCTCCACCTGGT
>CAYSNK010000119.1:0-4854 GCA_964432375.1 uncultured Oscillospiraceae bacterium
GCCATCCGCACTCCGTCCACAGCGGCGGACATGATGCCCCCGGCATAGCCGCAGCCCTCGCCGCAGGGAAACACCCCGTTCAGGGCAGACTGGCCGTTCTCCCCCCGGAGGATGCGCACCGGGGAGGAGGAGCGGGTTTCCACGCCGGTGAGCACTCCGTCGGGGGCGGCAAAGCCCCGGACGCGCCGGTCAAAGATTGGCAGGGCCTCCCGCAGGGCGTCCGTCACATAGGGGGGCAGACAGCGGGCCAGATCTGTCCAGAGGACGCCGGGGCGGTAGGTTGGGACGATGCTGCCGCAGCGGGTGGAGGGGACCCGGTTCAGAAAATCCCCCACCAGCTGGGCCGGGGCCCGGAACCCTCCGCCCCCCGCCAGGAACGCGGCCCGCTCCCACTGCTCCTGGAACCGGATGCCGGCCAGGGGATCTCCGCCGGGGAAATCCTCCGGCCCGACCCCCACCAGGAGCCCGCCGTTGATATTTTCGCCGTCCCGGGCCCGGCAGCTCATGCCGTTGGTCACCAGCAGCCCGGGGGAGGAGGCGGAGGCCACCACCTGGCCGCCAGGACAGACGCAGAACGTAAAGGCGCTGCGGCCAGAGGGCAGGTGGCAGGACAGCTTGTAGTCGGAGGGGGGCAGCCGATCCCAGGCCGGGCCGAACTGGGCCCGGCTGATGTCCTCCTGACGGTGCTCGATGCGGACGCCGATGGCAAAGTTTTTCCGCTCCATGGGCAGCCCGGCCTCATCGAGCATCCGGAAGGTGTCCCGGGCGGAGTGGCCGGGGGCCAGGATCAGCTGATGGCAGGGGAGACGGAGCCTGCCCTCCGGGCCGGTTACGTCGATGCCGGTCAGCCTGTCCCCGGAGACGTGGAGCCCGGCGAGCTGCCGCCCAAAGCGCACCTCGCAGCCCAGGCGGAGCAGCTCCTCCCGTATTCCCCGAACCACGGCGCGGAGGAGATCCGTGCCGATATGGGGCTTGTGGGAATAGAGGACGTCCCGTGGGGCGCCAAATTCCACAAAGGTCTCCAGCACGGTGCGAATCCGGGGGTCGTGGGTGCCGGTGGTCAGCTTCCCGTCGGAAAAGGTTCCGGCACCGCCCTCGCCGAACTGCACATTGGAGTCGGGGTCCAGCGCGCCGGTGGCCCAGAAGCGCTCCACATCGGCGGCCCGCTCCTCCACAGGCTTTCCTCGTTCCAGGACGAGGGAGGGGATGCCGTTCCGGGCCAGATAGAGGGCCGCAAACAGGCCCGCAGGGCCCATGCCCACCACCACCGGCGGCAGAGGATCTCGCCGCGTGACGGCGGGAAAACGATAGGGGGTTTCCTCCAGCCGGGCAACATTGCGGTCATGGAGGCGGGAGAACACCCCGGCCTCCCCCTTTACCCGGACATTGACGCAGCAGACCAGATGGGGCCCCTGCTTTTTCCGGGCGTCTATGGAGCGCTTGACCAGCTGAACCTCCTCCAGCTGGCGGGCGGGGACGGACAGGATTGAGCAGACCTTCCGGCGCAGCGCGTCCTCCCCGCTGTCCAAGGGGAGCCGGATATTGTTGATTCGCAGCATTGTGATCACCGGAACCCAGTATAGCACAGCGCAGGGAAAAAAGCCAGCGGGGGACAGCCCTCCGCCGCAAGGTAAAATTGCCGTAGGTTTTCCGTGAGAAGATTGGGAAAAGAGGGGCTTTTCCCGCGAATTTGGGAACATCCTCTCCCATTGCCGGAGATTTGAAAACAAGATGTTGTGGCTTTTTGAAAAAAACCACAAGATTTAGTTTTCCCACTGGACAACGGCGGGCTGAACTGCTAAAATAGGAACCGTTGCGGGAATCCGGCGCCCGGCTGAGGGAAAGACGGCCCGCAGCCGGGTACGCTTGCCGGTTTTCTCAGCGTTTCACAAGATGTTGTGGTCTGCGGGAAAATAAAGATACAACATTTAGTGAAAACCTCTGGACAAGCGGAGGGGAACCTGCTATAATAAGAAAGCATCGTGAGGGGGAAATCCCTTGACGATTTTTACAAGATATTGCGGTTTACATAATATTTTCCACATGATATATTATATGCCGCGTGAAGCTGCGGATCGTTTCGCGCATGGAGACTAGGAGGAGCAGAATGAAAGTTATCAAGCGTGATGGCAGTACCGTCGATTTTGACCGGAGTAAAATCGTGATCGCGATTCAGAAAGCCAATGCCGCCGTGGAGGAGGCAGACCGTCTGGAAGAGGCCAGTGTGGATGCGATCGCCGATTACGTCAGCACCCGCCCCCGCCCCCGCCTGCTGGTGGAGGATATTCAGGACATGGTGGAGCACAAGCTGATGGAGGCCGGCAGGTTCAACCTGGCAAAAGCCTATATCATTTATCGCTATACCCGCGCCCTGGTGCGGAAGCAGAACACCACCGATGAGAGCATCCTGGCCCTGCTCCACAACCAGAACAAGGAGCTGGCCGAGGAGAACAGCAATAAGAACACCGTCCTGGCATCCACCCAGCGGGACTATATCGCCGGGGAGGTTTCCCGGGATCTGACCCGCCGCATCCTGCTGCCGGAGAAAATCAGCAAGGCCCACGACGAGGGCGTGCTCCACTTCCACGATGCGGACTATTTCGTGCAGCCCATTTTCAACTGCTGCCTGATCAATATCGGCGATATGCTGGACAACGGTACCATGATGAACGGCAAACTCATTGAGAGCCCCAAGTCCTTCCAGGTGGCCTGCACAGTGATGACCCAGATCATTGCCGCAGTTGCCTCCAACCAGTATGGCGGCCAGTCTGTGGACATCCGTCATCTGGGCAAATATCTCCGCAAGAGCTATTATAAATTCCGCAGGAAGATCGCCGCCACCTGCGGGGAGGACGCGTCTGAGGAACTGATCGAGCGACTGACCCAGGAGCGCCTCCAGGACGAGCTGAAGAGCGGCGTTCAGACCATCCAGTATCAGATCAACACCCTGATGACCACCAACGGCCAGGCACCCTTTGTCACCCTCTTCCTCAACCTGCAGGAGGATGACGAATATGTGGAAGAGAACGCCATGATTATTCAGGAGATCCTGAGACAGCGGCTGGAGGGCATCAAGAACGAGGCCGGCGTCTATGTGACCCCCGCCTTCCCCAAGCTGGTCTATGTGCTGGACGAACACAACTGTCTGCGGGGCGGAAAGTATGACTATATTACCGAGCTGGCGGTAAAGTGCTCCGCCAAGCGGATGTATCCCGACTATATCTCCGCCAAGAAGATGCGGGAGTATTACGAGGGCAATGTGTTCTCCCCCATGGGCTGCCGCTCCTTCCTGACCCCATGGAAGAATGAGAAGGGGGAGTATCAGTTTGAGGGCCGCTTCAACCAGGGGGTCGTCACCATCAACCTGCCCCAGATTGGCATCCTTTGCCGGGGGGATGAGGATGCTTTCTGGAAGATGCTGGACGAGCGCCTTGAGCTCTGCTACGAGGCCCTGATGTGCCGCCATGAGGCCCTGATGGGGGTCAAGAGCGACGTGTCCCCCGTCCATTGGCAGTATGGCGCCATCGCCCGCCTGGAGAAGGGGGAGACCATCGACCGCTATCTGACCGGCGGCTATTCCACCATCTCCCTGGGCTATATCGGCATCTATGAGCTGACCAAGCTGGTAAAGGGGTGCAGCCAGACCACCCCGGAGGGCAAGGATTTCGCCCTGCGGGTGCTGGAATATCTGCGCAACACCTGCTATAAGTGGAGAGATCAGACCGGCATCGCGTTCTCCCTGTACGGGACCCCTGCGGAGTCCCTGTGCTATCGCTTTGCCCGCATCGACAAGGAGCGCTTCGGCGATATCCCCGATATCACCGACAAGGGCTACTATACCAACTCCTACCATGTGGACGTCCGGGAGCCCATTGACGCATTCTCCAAGTTCAGCATCGAGAGCGAGTTCCAGGCCATGTCCCCCGGCGGGAAGATCTCCTATATCGAGGTGCCCAATATGAGCAAAAACCTGGAGGCCATGGAGGATCTGGTGCGCTTTATTTACGACAACATCCAGTATGCCGAGTTCAATACCAAGAGCGACTACTGCCAGGTCTGCGGCTTTGACGGGGAGATCATCATTAACGACGACCTGGAGTGGGAGTGCCCCTGCTGCGGCAACAAGGATCAGACCAGAATGAACGTGACCCGCCGAACCTGCGGCTATCTGGGCGAGAATTTCTGGAACGTGGGCAAGACGAAGGAGATCAAGGCCCGGGTGCTGCACCTGTAAGCGGGCCGCGGCCCGGGGGCAGGCCCCGTCAGTTCGGAGGGAACACAAGATGAATTACGCCGCCATAAAAACCCATGACATCGCAAACGGCCCCGGCGTCCGGGTTTCCCTGTTCGTTTCCGGCTGCACCCATCACTGCAAGGGCTGCTTCAATCCGGAGACATGGAATTTCAATTACGGAGAACCCTATACCCCCGAGGTGGAGGGGCGTATTCTGGAGGCCCTGACCCCCTGGTATATCCGGGGCCTGTCCCTGCTGGGGGGCGAACCCTTTGAGGCGCAGAACCAGCCGGCCCTGCTGGGCCTGGTGAAGCAGGTCAAGGCCCGCTATCCGGACAAGACCATCTGGTGCTATACCGGCTATGACTATGAGCGGGATATTCTGGCGGGCCGTCTGGGGGACTGGGCCGTTACCGGCGCGCTGCTGCAATACCTGGACGTGCTGGTGGACGGTGAGTTCGTGGAGGCGAAAAAGGACCTGACCCTGCGCTTCCGGGGCTCCTCCAATCAGCGGGTCATAGACGTGCAGAAGTCCCTGGAGGCCGATCAGGTGATCTGGTGGGACGAGGCAAAATAATAACAGCATAGAGTATAAACTGAGAGCCGCCCTCGGGCGGCTC
>CAYSNK010000120.1:0-4849 GCA_964432375.1 uncultured Oscillospiraceae bacterium
CAAAGGAGCCGATCTGGGCCATCAGGCAGATCAGGGCCACCTGCCGCATATAGGTGGATTTCCCCGCCATATTGGGGCCGGTGATGATGGCCAGGGTGTTCTCCCCGGTGTCCATGCGGGTGTCGTTGGGGACGAACATGGAGTCCTTCAGCATCCGCTCCACCACGGGATGGCGGCCATCCCGGATTTCCACCACGTCGGAATCGTCCACCTCCGGCATACAGTAGTGATTTGCCACGGCCACGGCTGCCAGACTGGTCAGCACGTCCACCTGGGCCACGGCTGCGGCAGTCTGCTGCACCTGGGCCACGGCTGCGGCGGCCTCCTGGCGCAGCTGGGTGAAGAGCTGATATTCCAGGGCGGTGACCCGCTGCTCGGCGGAGAGGATGGTGTGCTCCATCTCCTTCAGCTCCTGGTTGATGTAGCGCTCGGCGTTGACGGTGGTCTGCTTCCGGACATAGCTGTCCGGCACCAGGCTGATCTGGCCCTTTGCCACCTCGATATAATAACCAAATACCTTGTTGTACTTGATGCGCAGGTTTTTGATGCCGGTTTTTTCCTTTTCGTCGGCCTCCAGCTGGGCCACCATGCTCTTGCCGTTAACCTGGATATTGCGCAGGGCGTCCACCGTTTCGTCGTAGCCCTCCCGGATCAGGCCGCCCTCCCGGACGGAAAAAGGGGGCTCCTCCACGATGGCGGCGTCGATGTGCCCCCGCAGTTCCTCCAGGTCGTCCAACTGCCCGGTCAGTTCCCGCAGCAGGGGGGCCTTCCGGGGCAGCAGCAGCTCCTTCAGCCGGGGCAGCTTGCCCAGGCCGTTGGCCAGGCTCCGCAGATCCCGGGCATTGGCCGCGCCGCAGACAATGCGGCCGATGATCCGCTCCAGGTCAGTGATCTCCCGCAGGCACAGGGCCAGCTCCTCCCGGGTCACCAGATCCTCGGTCAGATCCCTGACCGCCTCCAGCCTCCGGCGGATGAGGGCGGGGGAGAGCAGGGGCTTTTCCAGCCAGCCCCGCAGCAGGCGGCTTCCCATGGAGGTTTTCGTGTGATCCAGCACCCAGAGCAGGCTGCCCCGCTTTTCCTTGGAGCGCAGAGTCTCCGTCAGCTCCAGGTTGCGGCGGGCGGTCAGATCCAGCTCCATATACTGGTCGCCGGTGTAGTAATGGAGCACCGCCAGGTGAGACAGGTCGCATTTCTGAGTTTCATACAGGTAACTCAGCAGGCCGCCGGTGGCTTGGCGGGCCGCCTCGCTGCCCTCCGGGATGGCGCCGGGGTTGGTGAACTGCTTTTCGCAGGCTTCGGCGGCGATCTCGGGGCGGAACGGGGCCTCCCCCACCTTTTCGCAGGGGCAGTCCAGCCGCTGGGTCAGCACCTCCAGCAGCGCCT
Source organism: uncultured Oscillospiraceae bacterium (assembly GCA_964432375.1). Taxonomy (GTDB): domain Bacteria; phylum Bacillota; class Clostridia; order Oscillospirales; family Oscillospiraceae; genus JAJQBJ01. Next base: position 1,384 of record CAYSNK010000120.1, read on the forward strand.
GGTTGGACATGGCGCCGTCAGACAGCACCGCCTCCCGGGGCTGGAACCGGCCCAGCTCGTTGATGGTGTGGCTGACCCGCTCGGGCCCCCGAAAGGCGGTGGCCAGCAGTTCGCCGGTGGAAAGATCGCAGAAGGCGACCCCGGCAGAGGCCGAGTCCAGGTATACGGCGCAGATAAAGTTGTTTTTGCCCTCCTCCAGCATGGCGGGGGAGATGGCGGTGCCGGGGGTGATAATGCGGATCACGTCCCGGGTCACCAGCCCCTTGGCCAGGGCGGGGTCCTCTGTCTGCTCGCAGATCGCGACCTTATAGCCCTTGTCGATCAGCCGGGCGATGTAGCTCTCGCAGGAGTGGTAGGGGACGCCGCACATGGGGATTTTTTCCTCCGGGGGGATGTTCTTATCCCGGTCCCGGGTGGTCAGGGTCAGATCCAGCTCCCGGGAGGCGGTGCGGGCGTCCTCGTCAAACATTTCATAGAAGTCTCCCAGCCGGAAGAAGAGGAGGCAATCCTTGTACTGCTCCTTCATTTCCAGATATTGCTGGCGCATAGGGGTAATTTGCCTTGCCATTCCGGTGAAATCTCCTTGTCTAAATCAAAAAATCAATACCTGCCTGTTGGTTTGCTTTGCCCGCCGGAACAGCGGGATCATGGCCGGCGGCACGGCTCCGGCCCGCAGACCGAGGCCCTCACTCCGCGATCTCGCCATACAGCGCCCAGGTGTTGCAGTCCACAATCTTCACCTGGGCCCAGGCGCCCACCAGAGATTCGTCCCCGGACAGGTGAACCAGCCGCCCGCCGGGGGTGCGGGAGGTCAGGTTATAGCGGGGGTCGCTGCCGGTGCCGTCGATGAGCACCCGGAGGGTTTTGCCCACATACTCCGCGTGCTTTTCCCCGGAGATTTTATTCTGCAGCGCCACCAGCCGCTGGAAATTCCTGCTCTTTTCCTCCTTGGTCAGGGGATCTGGCAGTTCCGCGGCGGGAGTTCCCTTCCGGGGGGAATAGATGAAGGTAAACAGCGCGTCAAAGCGCACCTCCTCCAGCAGCCTCAAGGTGTCCTCAAACTCCTCGGAAGTCTCGCCGGGAAAGCCCACAATGACATCGGAGGTCAGCACGATGTCGGGAATCAGGCTGCGGAGGGTGCGGATCTTCTCCAAATACTGCTGCCGGGTGTAGCGGCGGTTCATCGCCTTCAGCACCCGGTCGTTACCGGCCTGGAAGGGCAGGTGGAGGCTGGGGGCTACCTTTTCGCACTCCGCCATGGTGTGGAACAGCTTGTCCGAGGCGTCCTTGGGATGGCTGGTCATAAAGCGGATCTGGAAGTCCCCGGGAATTTCGTTGACCCTCCGGAGCAGATCCGAAAAGTCCATGTCTATCCCCAGATCCTTTCCATAGGAGTTCACGTTCTGGCCCAGCAGGGTGATATCCCGATAGCCCTGAGCCACCAGCCCGCGACATTCCTCCAGGATCAGCTCCGGGTCCCGGGAGCGCTCCCGCCCCCGGACATAGGGGACAATACAGTAGGTGCAGAAGTTGTTGCAGCCGTACATGATGGAAACCCAGGCTTTCACCTTGCCCTGGCGCACCACGGGCAGACCCTCGGCAATGGCGCCGCTGGAATCCTCCGTCTCAAAGATGCGGCCCCGGTGGCGGAGAAGCTCCTGGACAAACGAAGGGAACCGCCACAGAGCGTGGGGCCCAAAGACCAGATCCACATGGCGGAAGGACTTCCGGATCTTCTCCGCGATATGGGGCTCCTGCATGGCGCAGCCGCAGAGACAGATGATCTGCTCCGGATTTTTGCGTTTGGTGTGGGTCAGGGCGCCCACGTTGCCCAAAACCCGCAGCTCCGCGTGCTCCCGGACGGCGCAGGTGTTGATCACCACCATGGCGGCCTCCTGCTCATCCCGGGTGAAGCCGTAGCCCATCCGCCGGAGCATCCCCCGGAGCTGCTCCGAGTCCGCCTCGTTCTGCTGGCAGCCGTAGGTATCCACAAAGGCCAGAGGCTGCCTTGCCATTTTATCTACGAAATTTTCCCGAATGGCGTCGCAGATAGCAAGCTGCGCATCCACCTCTGCCTGGGGGATCAGCTTCGTCTTTCGTTCCAATCCAGATTCCTCCCGGAAATGCTGTTTTTTCAGCCCGTTTGCGGGGGCCGATAATCTTCCATAATAGATTAGTATAACATCGAACCGGGAGAAACACAAGCATAAAAAGTTGAATGTCGGAAAGAGGGGGAGGTGAAACGTCCCCGTTCAGCCGGGGGATTGAAGCAGCTTTCCCCACAGGGCCAACACCGATTTCCCTTGGTTCTGACAGCGCGTATCCGCTAAAATACGGAATGAGGGGAGGGATGTTTATGGCAAGGAAGCTGCTTTTTGCCCTGTGCGCCCTGGCCCTGCTCCTGGGCGCGGGACAGGCCGCCGGATTTCTCCGGACGGATACCCCCGCAGAGCTTGTCCGGACGGCGGAACAGCCGGAGCTGAAAACCCTGATCGGCACCGGCGTATGGTGGGGGAAAAGCGAAACCCTGGAGCGGGACACGGCGGAAATTCCGGCGGCGGCGGAGGGCGCGGAAAAAATCTGAAGGGACGTCTTGACGGCGGAGGAAAATCATGTTAAAGTGGGGGACAGTGAAGAAGCAATGACAGGGTAGAGTAGGCGCGGCGCCCCCGTTCAGAGAGAGGATGGCTGGTGAAAATCCTCCGGAAGCCGCGCAGAAGGCCCCCTGGAGCTGCGGCCCCAACGCTGCCGGTCAGTCAGTAGGCGCCGCCGGTGTTCCCGCCGTTATCCGGGAGGCCGGAGTTTTCTCCGGACAGAGCGCGGGAGTTTCCCGAATTTAGGTGGCACCACGGACGTGTAACAGTTCGCCCTAAGCGGATAGCTTAGAGCGATTTTTTTGTGGGCATCTTATGGGGAGCTCCGAACCAGAGCTTTTCGGAAATCAATGAATTGGAGGACTTCAATATGGACAATCGGCAGAAAACCATGGAAAAAATTGTGGCCCTGTGCAAAAACAGGGGCTTCGTCTTTGCCGGCAGCGAAATCTACGGCGGCCTGGCCAACACCTGGGACTACGGCCCCCTGGGTGTGGAGATGAAAAACAATATCAAGAAAGCCTGGTGGAAGAAATTCGTCCAGGAAAACCCCTATAACGTGGGCCAGGACGCGGCCATTCTGATGAACCCCCAGGTCTGGGCGGCCTCCGGCCACCTCAGCGGCTTTTCCGACCCCCTGATGGATTGCAGGGAGTGCCACGAGCGCTTCCGGGCCGACAAAATCATCGAGGACTGGGCCGGGGAGAACGGCGTGGAGCTGGAAAAGCCCATTGACGCCTTTTCCCAGGCGGAAATGAAGGAATTTGTGGAGGCCCATAACATCTGCTGCCCCTCCTGCGGCAAGCGCAACTGGACGGATATCCGGCAGTTCAACCTGATGTTCAAGACCTTCCAGGGCGTCACCGAGGACG
>CAYSNK010000121.1:0-4834 GCA_964432375.1 uncultured Oscillospiraceae bacterium
AAAAATTCCGTCCGGCAATCGCGAACCGGGTGGAAAATATGGAGCAGTACGACACGGTTTACATCGGGTTCCCGATCTGGTGGTACGTTGCGCCGACGATCATAAACACCTTTTTAGAGCAGTATGACCTGACGGGAAAGAAAATCATCCCCTTTGCCACCTCCGGCGGCAGCGGCATGGGAAACACCAACAGGGAGCTTGCCGGTTCCTGCAAAGGCGCGATCCTGCTTGAGGGCAGACGTTTCGAGAGCGGCGTGAGCGAGTCCGACCTGGCTGCATGGGCAGCGGCGCATTGACTGGATCGCCCTGGGAAGGGGCAGTGAAAAAACCGATTCCCTGCCGGGACAGGCATTGCCTCCTGTTCCGGCAGGGAATTATCCGCTTTTTCGAGTTCCGTTCCCGGCGGGGCTTCTGACTGCCCCGTACCTCTGCCGGACGCAATCAGTGGCAGCAGGAACCTTCCTCGCCGCAGTGGTTCTCGCCGCAGTCCCGGCCCTCCTCCTGCTCATGGTGGCCGCACAGGGCATTGGGGTCCCCCACAGGCTCGCCTGCCAGCAGCTTGCCGACGGCCTCCTCCACAGGGCCTGCCGCGCCGGGGAACACCCGGATGCCCTGGGCCGCCAGCGCGTTGATGGCGCCCTCGCCGATGCCGCCGCAGATCACCGCGTCTACCCGGTTTTCCGCCAGCAGGGTCGCCAGCGCGGAGTGGCCGGTTCCGTTGGAATCCACCGTAGTCCGGTTGACGATCTCGCCCGCCTCCAGAGTGAAAAGCTCAAAGGAGGGGCAGCGGCCAAAGTGCTGGAAGATCTCCCCGTTCTCGGCGGCCACGGCCAGCACCATCCGGGAGGCCCGGGCCAGCTTGCGCTGGATCAGGGCGGCAGGTTCCTCGAAGGGGGTGATGTCAATGTCCTCGATCCGGCCCTCGTCGCAGGCAGCCGCCAGAGCGGGATCAAGGGGCAGTTGGCCCAGGACGGAAACGCCGTTGGCCTCCGCCGTCTCCCTCAGATGGGACTCGCCATAAATCTTATGAATCCTGCCGCAGTCGGGGCACCGGAAGTAGGCGTAATTCTCGATCAGGCCCAGGATGGGAATATTCATCATCTGCGCCATCTTCACCGCCTTGGTGACGATCATGCTGACCAGATCCTGGGGAGAGGTCACCACAATAATGCCGTCCACCGGCAGCGTCTGGAACACCGTCAGGGGCACATCGCCGGTTCCGGGGGGCAGATCCACAAACAGATAGTCCACATCGCCCCAGACCACGTCCGTCCAGAACTGCTTGACCGTTCCGGCGATCACCGGGCCCCGCCAGATCACGGGATCTGTCTCGTTGGTGGTCAGCAGGTTCAGGGACATGATCTTAATGCCGGTGCCGGTTTCGCTGGCCAGGACGCCCCGATCATCGCCGCAGGCAACGCCGTGGACGCCGAACAGCTTGGGGATGGAGGGGCCGGTGATATCCGCGTCCAATACGGCCACCTCATAGCCCTTGCGCCGCATGGCCACGGCCAGGGAAGCGGTCACCAGGCTCTTGCCCACGCCGCCCTTGCCGGAAACCACGCCGATCACATACTTGATCCTGGAATCGGGATTGCACGGCTCGTGAAAGTCGCGGGCGGCACAGTCCTGCCCGCAGGAACCGCACTGATGGGTACATTCTTCTGCCATATTCAGAAAACTCCTTTAAGATCCATTTTTACAGGTTTATTATGAGGCCGTTCCGCCCGTTTGTCAACCCGCAAAACAGCGCCCATCACCCCTGAACGCCGGTCACTTCATAGCCGGCATCCACCACGGCGGCGGTCAGTACCCCATCCTCCACCGGGGCGGTCAGGGTGACTGCGGCGAACTTGCCCTCCAGATCCGCCTTGGCCTGGGCGACCCCCTCAACCTTGTTCAGCGCTTTCTCCACACGGGCAGCGCAGTGCTTGCACATCATACCCTCGATAAAAATCTTTTTTTCCATGATCCGTTCAGCTCCTTATGAAAGGTCTGATCCAACCGGCAAGCGCAGGCGGCGGGAGGTTTTTCGTTGGAAAAGGGCGCGAAAACGCGGGAATACTTGCTGTATTTCCAGTTTGCGCAACGCATTTCCGGGGGCGAAAAACCGCCGTCCTGCCGCAGACGATTGACTCAGAGGTTCCTGATATACCCCTCTGGGGTAATCTGATTGCAGCCTCATTATATCAAATCCGCCCGCTTTGTCAAGCCGCAGTCCCCGGCCCCATGCAAAGCGCCTGCTCTGGCAGAGCCAAAGCAGGCGTTCCGGGGTCATTCTGCGGTCTGCCGGCCTTTGCCCCCATCGTCCCGTTCGCGGAACAGGAGGGAAATGCACCAGATAGCCGCCAGGCCAACCAACGTATAGACGATTCGGCTGAGCATGGAGGCAGAGCCTCCGAACAGCCAGGCCACCAGGTCAAACCGGAACAGGCCGATCAGCCCCCAGTTCAGCCCGCCGATAATGGCCAGGCACAACGCGATCCGATCAATTATCATAATCGTTCCTCCCTTTTCGGCTTGCGTCTTTACTATATCCGTTTTGAGAGGATTTATGCAAAGGGAGGCTGAAGAACCTTTGAATGAAAATGAATCCATGCCAAGGCCGCGCATGGCGCCGGTTATTCCGTCCCGCCGCTCTCCGGTTCGGCCAGGGCCGCCGCGTCTGAGCCCGCCATCAGAACAATGGCCTGCCGGCGGACGCGGATGTCTGCCTCCTTCACCTTTCCGCCAAACTCCCCGTCCAGGGTCCAGGGCACTTCCTCTTGGCAGGTAAACCGCACCCAGGAGGAGGAAAACCCGATCACGTTCCCCTGGGGTTTCTGCTTCATCAGCGCCCGGAGGATCTCGTTCATCTCAGCGGGGGTCTGAGGCTTGCGCACCAGCGTTACCTCAAACTTTCCGTCTGTCAGACAGACGCTGTCCTTGTTCATGCCCAGAATGCCGCCCACTGACACCGTGTCGCTGACCATGCCGTAGAGAAAATCCTCCTCCAGCACGCCGCCGTCGTACTCCACCTTCACACGGTAGGACTGGGAGGCCCCCAGGCTGGAAATGCCGCTGACCACATAGGCCAGATGGCCCAAGGTGTTTTTCAGCTCCTGGGGAGTGGAATAGGACACCTCGGAGAACAGGCCGAAGGCCGCGATATAGACAAAGGGCCGCCCGTTAAATTCTCCCACATCCACCGCCTGGGGCGCCCCCATGACGGCGCAGTCCGCCGCCTGCACAATATTTGCCGGCAGGCCCAGGGTCCGGGAAAAATCGTTGGTGGTGCCCGCAGGCACATAGCCCAGCGCCGGGGGGTCCTTCACCTCCAGCAGGCCGGAGATCACCTCGTTCAGCGTGCCGTCGCCCCCGGCGCAGACGATATGATCAAACTCCTTGCCCCGGCTGCGGACAAACTCCTGGGCATCCCCCCGGGACTGGGTGGGGTGCAGGGTCACTTCATAACCAAAAGGGACAAACCGCTCCACAATTTCGCCAAGGCGGGCGCGCACCTTGCCGCTGCCGGCCACGGGGTTATAGAGAAATAACAGCTTTTTCATAGCTCCTCCTTGTTGACGCTCGTTTCTTTCCCTACATTATACTAACCCTGCCCGAAAATACAATCAAATAAGCGAAGTATTTTCTTTTTTTCGGGCAGGGAGGCAAAAGTGTATCCTTTTTTGCAAGTGAACGCCATTTCCCCTTCAAAATTGCCCGTTCCCGCTCTTGACACTTCAGCGGGGCAGTGTTATGATAATACGCAAATAGAATGGATTTCATTCATTCCCGGATACCTGTACGAAAGGAAGCATGATTTATGGAAAAGAAAAAGATTGACTGGGCCAATCTCGGCTTTGGCTATGTTGTCACCGATAAGCGCTATGTCTCCAATTATAAAAACGGTGCCTGGGATGAGGGCGCCCTGACCGAAGACGCCACCGTCACCATCAGCGAGTGCGCCGGTGTGCTCCAGTACGCCCAGACCGTGTTTGAGGGCATGAAAGCCTACACCACCGAGGATGGCCGCACCGTCGTCTTTCGCCCGGATCTGAACGCCGCCCGCATGAGGGACTCCGCCGCCCGCCTGGAGATGCCCGTGTTCCCCGAGGATCGCTTTGTGGACGCCGTCAAGCAGGTGGTCAAGGCCAACGAAGCATGGGTTCCCCCCTACGGCTCCGGCGCCACCCTGTATCTGCGCCCCTATATGTTTGGCTCCGACGCGGTGATCGGCGTGAAGCCCGCGTCCGAATATCAGTTCCGGGTATTTGCAACTCCCGTGGGCCCCTATTTCAAGGGCGGCGCAAAACCGCTGACCATCCGCGTCTCTGACTTTGACCGGGCGGCCCCCCACGGCACCGGCAACATCAAGGCCGGCCTGAACTATGCCATGTCCCTCCACGCCATCGTTTCCGCCCATGCGGAGGGCTATGACGAGAATATGTATCTGGACGCGGCCACCCGCACCAAGGTGGAGGAGACCGGCGGCGCGAACTTCCTCTTTGTCACCAAGGACGGCAAGGTGGTAACCCCCAAGTCCGGCTCCATCCTGCCCTCCATCACCCGCCGCTCCCTGATGTATGTGGCCAGGGAATATCTGGGCCTGGAGGCGGAGGAGCGGGAGATCCGCTTCGACGAGGTCAAGGATTTTGCGGAGTGCGGCCTGTGCGGTACCGCCGCCGTCATCTCCCCCGTGGGCAAGATCGTCAACCACGGCGAGGAAATCTGCTTCCCCTCCGGCATGGCGGAAATGGGCCCCGTCACCAAGAAGCTGTACGACACCCTGACCGGCATCCAGATGGGCCGCATCCCCGCTCCCCAGGGATGGCTGGTGGAAATCTGAGTTTCA
>CAYSNK010000122.1:0-1336 GCA_964432375.1 uncultured Oscillospiraceae bacterium
ATCACCCTTAACCCGAAAAAAATCCTCCGGAACGCCGTTCCGGAGGATTTGCGGTTTTCTTATGGGTACTGTTCAAAGTATGCGTCCAGGCCGTTGGCAATGCCCTCCACGATCCGGGCCCGGTATTCCTCGGTGGCCATCAGGTTGTCCTCTGTCTCATTGGTCATAAAGCCCATCTCGATGATGGTGACGGGCACCTGGCTCCAGTTGATGCCGGACATGGTATCCGTTTCCCACACTCCCCGGCTGGCGCAGCCCATGCTCTCCGCCATGCTGTCCACGATCAGGCGGGACAGGGCATAGCTCCGCTCATAGAGCTGGCTGTTATAAGGGTTGGAGGAGGTCATACAGATAGTCATGCAGCCCTCGCTGTCCGGGTTCTCGCTGCCGTCCGCGTGGATGCGGAGGAACGCGTCCGCCTCCCCCTCGTTGGCGATGGCCGCCCGCTCCGAGTTGCTCAAATCCACGTCGTTGGTGGTGCGGCACATGATCACGGTGTACCCCCGGCGTTCCAGCTCCGTTTGGAGCATCAGGGACACATCCAGGTTTAGCTGGTATTCCGGGATGCCGGTAAACCGGCCCTCCGTGCCGCTGGACACCTTGGCCTTTTCCTCTGAGGCCCCGGGGCCAACCGGCTCCTTTTCCGAGTTGGCGTGGGCCTGGTGCCCGGCGTCGATGCAGATCACCCGGGGAGTTTCCTCCGGGGGTTCCTCCGTTTCTTCCGGGGGAGCTTCTGTTTCCTCCGGGGATTCCTCCGGGGCGGTTTCCGGGGCCGCCTCCGGGGTCTCCGTGGGCAGCGTTTCCTCCTGAATGGCGGGGGTCTCGCCGGTGGAGGCGGGCGCCTCCAACTGCTGCGGACGGCCGCAGGCGGCAAGCCCCAGGGCCAGCGCCCCCAGCAGCAGGAAAAGCATGGTTCCCCGTTTCATCATTTGTACCCCAGCTTCCTCTCATAGTCCAGAATGAGGACGGCGTTTTTCTTCTCGTAGTCGTTCAAGGTCACCTTGAGGTCGAAGGTATCTGCGGAATAGAGGCCGGTATACCAATCGCAGCTATCAAAGTAATCCTGGAGGGCGTCTGTGGTGAACTTTCTGCCCCGGCGGGCAAAGATTTCGTTGCGGGCGATGCTCAGCTCCTGCTTGGTCAGGCCGACCAGCTCGCTTTCGGACAGGTATCTGCTGTTGCTGTCCGAAAAAACATAGTCCCCCTGGATGGTTACGCCGTCATAGGTGTGGGTGGTGGTTTTAGTCTGTTCCACCGGCACCCAGACCGTCTGAGATTCCGCCGGGCTTTCCGCCGGGGCCTCTGAGGGCTGGGCGGTTTCCGCCGCCGGAGTTTC
>CAYSNK010000122.1:1436-4809 GCA_964432375.1 uncultured Oscillospiraceae bacterium
TCTCCTGCTGCTCCGGCGTCACCGACGGAGTTTCGCTTTCAAAGCTCAGATCCAGGTCGGCGGAGGGGAGAACGCTTTCCGCTGTGCCGCTCTCCCCGGCGGGGAGTTCCTCCTCGCCGCCCCCCAGCAGCTTTACGGCCAGCACGACCCCCACCACTGCCGCGATCAGCACAAGTACCAGCACCGGGATGACCACCGGCGCCGCTTTTCTTTTCCGGGGCGGTTCCCGGAGCGCCTCGTTCTGCTTCGGCTTTTTTTCGATGGATTCCTCCTGGGCGCGGGGGATCTCCTCCTGGCGGAAGGGATTCTGCCGGACGCCGTCCAGCTTCGCGCCGCAGGCTGTACAGAATTTGGAGCTGCTTGGCTCCGTATGGCCGCATTTAGGGCAGCGTTTCATCGCGTTTTCCTCCTAACAGTGGATTTGTTTCCAGTTTACAGGGGCTTTCTTTTCCTGTCAATAGGGAAAAGCAAAGGGCCTGCGGCGCAGTTGTCCGGAGATCCCCCTTAATAAGCGATCCCCCATAGAATGCTGTGCTTGGCGGGTTGGCCACAGACGGGGCAGACATCCCCCAGCCACTCCTGCTCCAGGGGCATACACCGGCTGGAGACGCCGGCCAGCTCCTTCATGGCCACCTCGCAGGCTTCGTTGCCGCACCACATGGACTTGGCAAAGCCGTGCTTGTTCTGGGCGGCGTCCCGGATTTCCTCTACGGTGGAGCAGGGATAGACCCGGGCGGCCAGGCGCTCCGCCGCAGCGTTGTACAGGCTGTCGTGAACCTGCCCCAGCAGCTCCTGAACCCTGGCTTCCAGGTCGTCCAGGGAGACAAAATACTTCTCCCCGGTGTCCCGCCGGGCGATGACGCACTGCCCCTTTTCCATATCCTTGGGGCCGATCTCCACCCGCAGGGGCACGCCTTTCATCTCATACTCCGCGTATTTCCAGCCGTTGGTCTGGTCGGAATCATCCAGCTTCACCCGGAGGCCCAGGGCCTCAATGCGGGCTTTCAGCGCTCCGGCGGCCTCCAGAACCCCCTCCTTGTGCATGGCCACAGGGATCACCACCACCTGGATGGGGGCAATGGCAGGGGGCAGGACCAGGCCGTTGTCATCGGAGTGGGTCATGATCACCGCGCCGATCAGCCTTGTGGAGGCCCCCCAACTGGTCTGGTAGGGGTATTGCAGGGTGTTGTCCCGGCCGGTAAAGGTCACATCATAGGCCCGGGAGAACTTGTCCCCGAAATAGTGGCTGGTGCCGGACTGCAGGGCTTTGCCGTCCTTCATCATGGCCTCGATGGTGTAGGTGATCTCGGCCCCGGCAAACTTCTCCTTGTCGGTCTTGCGGCCCTTGAGGACGGGCATCGCCAGGGCCTCCCGGCAGAAATCCGCATAGCAGTTCAGCTGCCGCTCGGTTTCTTCCTGGGCTTCCTGGGCGGTTTCGTGGATGGTGTGGCCCTCCTGCCACCAGAACTCCCGGGAGCGGAGGAAGGGCCGGGTGGTCTTTTCCCAGCGAACCACGGAGCACCACTGGTTGTATAGCATGGGAAGCTGCTTGTAGCTCTGGAGCACCCGGGACCAGTGGTCGCAGAACAGAGTCTCAGAGGTGGGGCGGACCGCCATCCGCTCCTCCAACTCCTCGGAGCCGCCCATGGTGACCCAGGCAACCTCGGGGGCAAAGCCGCTGACCAGCTCCCCCTCCTTTTTCAGCAGGGACTCGGGCATCAGCAGGGGCATCGCCACGTTCTGATGGCCGGTCTTTTTGAACATCCCGTCCAGAATATTCACCATGTTCTCCCAGATCGCGTAGCCATAGGGCCGGACGATCAGAAAGCCCTTGACGCTGGAATACTCCACCAGTTCCGCCTTCAGGCAAATATCCGTATACCACTGGGCGAAATCATCCTCCATGGAGGTGATTGCCTTGACCTTTTTCTCCTTTGCCATTCTCAAATGATCTCCTTATTCATTCTATCTTGTCTTTTTTTGGGGAAAAGAAACGCCCTCCTCCCCGAAGCTGCCTTCAAGGACGAGAGCGAAAGCATCCCGTGTTACCACCTGAAATTCGTCCACGCCTCGCGGCGTAAACCTCTGCGGGTGCATCCGGGCCTGCGGATACACTCCCGCGCTGTAACGGGCGCCCCCGTCAGAGTTCTCCCCTGCGGCTCCAAAATTGGGTTCAGCGCCCCCTCAGAGAGCCTCGCACCGCCCGGCTCCTCTCTTTCCCTCGGGAAACGCCTACTGGATTTTATCTTTGCCATTTTGCTGAGTGTATTATAGGGGGTTCCGCCCGATTTGTCAACGGTTTTATCCGGCTTTTCCGGGGCAGATCCCGGCGGCTTTCCCCAGGGCACGCTTCCCTTTTTGAGGATTCTGTGGTAAACTATCCCCATACTTGTGTTGTGAGGAGGCAGAGAAATGGACGCCATCGACGTTGGCTCCCGCCCCGCTTTGATTCCGCCGGAGGGACGGCCCGTGAATCCCTGCGACGTCCGGGATTTGAAGGCCCTGCTGGCCCGGCACGGCTTTCGCTTTTCCAAATCCATGGGCCAGAACTTCCTCATCGCGGACTGGGTTCCCAGGGAAATTGCCGCCGCTTCCGGGGCGGACAGGGGCTGCGGCGTGCTGGAGATCGGCCCCGGCGCCGGCCCCCTGACCCGGGAACTGTCCCTCCGGGCCGGGAAGGTCGCCGCCGTAGAGCTGGATCGCGGCCTGCTCCCCCTGCTGGCCGAAACCCTGAAGGGCTGCGCCAATGTGAACGTGATCTGCGGGGACATTCTGAAAACCGACCTTCACGCGCTGGTGGAACGGGAATTTTCCGGGCTGCGCCCCATGGCCTGCGCCAACCTGCCCTACAACATCACCACTCCGGTGCTGACCCGGCTTATGGAAAGCCGCCTGTTTCCGGTGATCACCGTGATGGTTCAGCGGGAGGTGGCCCGGCGGATCTGCGCCCCGGCCGGGTCCGGCGACTGCGGCTGGTTCTCCCTCTACTGCCAGTATTACGCGGACTGCCGGGTCCTCTTTGACGTGCCCCCCGACTGCTTTCTCCCCGCCCCCAAGGTGACCTCCGCCGTGATGCGGCTGGAGCTGCGGGCGGCCCCCGCCGTGGAGGTGGAGGACGAGGAGCTGTTTTTCCGGGTCATCCGGGCCGCCTTTGCCCTCCGCCGCAAGACCCTGGTCAACAGCCTGGCCGCCGGTCTCGGCGGAGCCCTGACCAAGGAGGAGCTGGCGGAGGCCGTGGCCGCCTGCGCCCTGCCCCCCGCCGTCCGGGGGGAAGCGCTGACCCTGGAGGACTTCCGTGCCCTGTCCCGGGAGCTGGGCAGGCTGCTGGGGTGAAGCCCGCCCCTTTTCCGGCGGGAAACCCGGCAAATTGTAT
>CAYSNK010000123.1:0-4794 GCA_964432375.1 uncultured Oscillospiraceae bacterium
TTCCACATCTGGGACAGCTTGTATTCCTCCACCCGCTGGGCGTTGGGGGTGATGGTGGCGCACTTTACCGCCACGCCGTACTTCTTCGCAGCGTTGGCGGCGTCAATGGTCACCTGATCCGCTGTCTCCTCCCGGTGAGGCAGGCCCAGGTCATAGTATTCGGTTTTCAGGTCGAGATAGGGCAGCAGCAGCTCCTCCTTGATCTGCTTCCAGAGGACGCGGGTCATCTCGTCGCCGTCCATCTCCACCAGGGGGGTGGTCATTTGGATTTTCATGGGGTAAACGCTCCTTGTCTGGGTTGATAGCAGGTTCATTATACCAGCAGGGGAGGAAAAGTGCAATTCTATTTTCCGGTTTCCTGCAAAACAAAATCCAACCGCGCAAAATCCCGGGGGAATTTGACGGTTGGAAGTTGGGGTGTTTCATTTTTCCTGTCTGCGGCAGAGGCTTCTCACAGCACACGCTTTGTCAGCCATTTTCCCGATCTGTACCGGGCCACATAGAAGCAGAGCCGCACGGCCCAATCGGTGAACCAGGCGATCCAGACACCCTCCAGGCCCACCCCCAGTACCCGGCACAGCAGCAGGGACAGCCCCACGCGGAACACCCACATGGAGACCCCGGAGACAGTGGCGGTAAACGCCACATCCCCTGCGGCCCGCAGGCCGTTGGGCAGGGAGAACGCCGGGACCCACATAGCGACCTTGGCGATGGTGATATACAGCACCAGCCGGACGGTCAGCTCTGTGGCCTGGGCGCTGAGGCCGGAGAGGACACAGGCGGGGCGCACCACCAGCAGGATAAGCACTCCCATGCCCACCAGCAGCCCCTCCGATACCAGGCACAGCTTTTTGATATAGCCCCGCGCCTCCTGGGTCCGTCCCGCGCCCAGGCACTGGCCCACCACGGTCAGGATGCCCAGGCCCACGGCCTGGCTGGGCATAGACTGGAACGTATCCATCATATAGGTCATGGCCTGGGCTGCAATGGCGGTGGTACCCAGGGTGGCGACGGTGGACTGCACCACCAGGCGGCCAAACTGGAACATCCCGTTTTCCACAGCGGTGGGGATGCCGATGCGCAGCACCAGGCGGATCAGGGACGCATCCGGGCGGATGCGCAGATAGTGATCCACGCAGATCAAATTGGAGGGCTTCCGCTGGCAGGCCAACAGGACGACACAGGATAACGCCCTGGAAGTCAGCGTGGCCAGCGCAGCGCCGGCCACCCCCAGCCGAAACACATAGATCAGAATCCCGTTGCCCAGGATGTTGACCCCGTTTGCGATGGCGGTGACGGTCATGGGCAGCCGGGAGTTCCTGGCGGCCCGGAACTGGGCGGCGCTGGTCTGCTGGAGGGCCAGGAAGGGGTAGGACAGGGCCGTAATCAGGAAATAGGTCATGCTCTGGGACATGATTTCCTCCTCCACTCTGCCGAACACCAGCCGGAGGATGGGCGCCCGGAGGAGGAGGCAAACCGCCATCAGCCCCAGGGAGAGGCAGAAGGCCGCCAGATAGACCTGCCGGGCGGCGTTGTTGGCCCCGTTCCGGTCCCCCCGGCCCAGGTATTGGGAGCAGACAATGGTGCCGCCGGTGGCCAGCGCGGAAAACAGGTAGAGCATCAGAGTGTTCACCGAGTCCACACAGGACACAGCGGAGATGGCCGTATCCCCCACCCGGGTCACCATCATGGTGTCCGCGATCCCCATAAAGCCGGAGAGGAACTGCTCCAGCATCAGGGGGATCAGCAGCTTGCGCAAATCACGATTGGAAAACAAGAAAACAGCTTCTTTCTATTCAGGTCAGCTTCGGCTTTCGGTTGTTGTAGAAGAACATCAGCACCGCCACCGAGCAGATGATGACGTAGCCCAGGACGCTGAGGGTATCCGGCACCTGGTCGAAGATCAGCCAGCCCAGCAGGGCGGAGAAGAGGATCTGCGTGTAGTCGTAGACGGAAACCTCTTTGGCGGGGGCCAGGCTGTATGCCCGGGTGATGGCAAACTGGCCCCCGGCGGCGGCCAGGCCGCAGCACAGCAGGCACAGCAGCTGCGTCGGCGACATGGGCACCCACTCCAGCAGCATCACCGGCGTCACCACCAGCACGGAGAACGCCGAGAAGAAGAACACGATATAGGTGCTCCGCTCCCCCTTCTGGCCCAGGATGCGCACCCAGGTATAGGCCATACCCGCTCCCATGCCCCCTATAAAGCCCAGGATGGAGGGCACCAGCTCCAGATTGGCGAAGGTGGGCTTGATGATGAGCAGGCTCCCCAGAAAGGCCGCCAGCACAGACAGGCCCTGGGGTACGGTCAGCTTTTCCCGCAGCAGCAGGAACGAGAATACGATGGCAAAAAAGGGGGACATCTTGTTGAGCATGGAGGCGTCCGCCACCACCAGGTGATCCACCGCGTAGAAATTGCAGAGCAGCCCGATGGTGCCGCAGACCGCCCGGGCCAGGAGGCCGGGCACACAGCCCCTGCGGGGCCGAAAGCTCTCGTGGTTCTTCAGCAGGATCGCCGCCGCGAAAATCATGGCCACAAAGTTGCGGAAAAACGCCTTTTCAAAGGTGGGCAAATCCCCCGCCAGCCGGATGAAAACGTTCATCACGGAAAAGCAGAACGCGGAGGCGCAGATACATAGAATTGCTTGATGCTTCGGTTTCACGGACAGGTCACCAGTTTCTTTTCGGTCATATTTTAGATGGTGGTGCCCAGCTCGGCGGCCATGCCGATGGCGGAGATGGCCCTGCCAAGCTGTTTGGCGTTGCCGATGGCGGTCACCGGAATCCCCAGGGAGCGGACAGCCCGCTCCAGCGTATCATCGGGGTGGACGCCGGAGGCCACCACCACGGTGTCGCAGGGAACCTCCACCACCTGAAGGGTTCCCTCCTTACCGGTGCGCTCTACCGTGACGCCGCCCCTGTGGATGGAGGTCACCTTGCTGTTCTTCCACTGATCCACCCCCAGGCGGCTCAGATCCATCAGAGTGGGCCAGCCGGTGCCGGGCTCGTAGCCCGCGCCGATCTTGCGGCCCTGCTCAATGAGGGTCACTTTCCGGTCAGTCCGGTTGAGCATGGTTTCCAGCGTCTCCATGCTCTCCCCCTTGTAGGCGGCCAGATAGAACAGCTGCTCCGCAGAAATGCTCCCCCGGCGGGCCAGATACTGGGCCACGCCGCAGCCGATGTAGGAGCCGCCGATCACCACCACATTCTGCCCCGGGATCACCTCCCCGTTTAAAACCTGGGTCCCGGTGCAGAGGAGCAGATCCGCGTCCGCCTCGACCGGCAGCCGGGTGCGGTTGGGCCGGCCGCCAACGGCGATCACAACCTCGTCATATCCCCCGGCCCGGATCTCCTCCGGGGTGGCCTCCTTTTCCAGGCACACCTCCACCGAAAGCTCCCGGAGCATGGTTTCATAGTAGGAGATCAGGCCGTCAAACTCATACTTGGCGGGGCACCGGGCCGCAAGGCGAAGCTGCCCCCCCAGCGCCCCGGACTTCTCCCACAGGGTGATCCGGTGGCCCCGCTGGGCCGCCCGGATTGCAAACTCGCAGCCCGCCGGGCCGCCGCCCGCCACCAGGATATGCCTGGGATTGGGGGCGGGAAGCTGGGGCAGCTCGTATTCCCTGCCGCACAGCCCGTTGACCAGGCACTTCACCGGCTTGTCGAAGAAGGTGTTGGCCAGGCATCCCTGGTTGCAGGCCACGCAGTGGCGAATGGTGTCCGCCCGACCCGCCTTCGCCTTGTTGGGGAAATCCGGGTCCGCCAGCAGGGGGCGGCCCATGCCGATGAGATCTGCCCGGCCCAGGGCCAGGGTTTCCTCCGCCACAGCGGGGTCGTTCATCCGGTTGCACATGATCACCGGCACTGTCACCTGCTTTTTGATTTCCCGGGCCAGATAGCTCAGTCCCCCTCGGGGCACCTCGGCAGGCAGCTGGGGCACCTTTGTCTCATGCCAGCCGCCGGTGACGTTGAACAGGTCGATCCCCGCTTCCTGGGCCAGCCTGGCGAAGGCGCCCGCCTCCTCTGTGCCGTTGGAGCCGGGGATGAAGTCCTTGGCCCCCAGGCGGAAGATCAGGGGGTATTCCGGGCCCACGGCGGCCCGGACTGCCCGAATGACCTCCAGGGGGAAGCGGCAGCGGTTCTCCCAGCTTCCGCCGTATTCATCGGTCCGGAGATTGGTCACCGGGGAGAGGAACTGGGAGATCAGATAGCCGGCGGAGCCCAGGATCTCCACGGCGTCGAAGCCCGCCTGTTTCGCCCGGAGCGCGCCCGCCGCCCAATTCCGGATGACCTCCTCGATCTGGGCCCGGGTCATTTCCGGGGCAGTCTCCCGGGTGTAGGAGGAGAACACCGCGGAGGGCGCCAGGGCGTCCCCGCCGCAGGGCACATCCCGCTTGGGCATATAGCGGCCCGCGTGGTAGAGCTGAACCGCCACCTTGCAGTCCCGCCGGTGCATCCCGTCGGTAAACTCCTTCCAGCCGGGGATGGTGTCGTCGGTGCGGAGGGACATGGAGTTGTCCTTGGCGCCATAGTCGTCAAAGCGGCAGGAGCCCACGATCACCATGGCAAGGCCCCCCTCCGCCCGCTTGTAGTAGTATTCCCGGAAGCGCGGGGTGCAGTAGCCGTGATCTGTATACAGGTGGTGCATAGCGGGCATGATCAGGCGGTTCTTCAGCACAAAGCCGGGTTTGATCTCGATGGGTGTAAAAAGACGCGGGTAGTTCATCCGAATCCCTCCTTTGTTCTTTCAATCGGTTTATAACCATTATAATCGGATTCCCGTGAAAACACAAG
>CAYSNK010000124.1:0-4765 GCA_964432375.1 uncultured Oscillospiraceae bacterium
CTTTTCATAAATTTTAGAGTTTTTTGTTGGTCTTTACTTGACACAAGCAGAGGGCATCGTCACCGGCATGGCCGCCAAAATGTTTGTGATCGCCGGGCCGGTGATCGTGTTCGGAACCGTGGCCAGCGTGATTTACGGGCTGATCGACTGGATCTGCCGGCTGCTGTGAAAGCGCTGCCCCCCCAACCCAAAGAAGCTCTGGACAACGCGCCGACGGCGCGTATGTTCAGAGCTTCCTTAATTTATGATGTATCAGCGGAACGGGTTCTCCCGTTTCCGGCTGCCGCTGTTCCGGGCGGCGCTCTTTGCCCCGGACCCCCGCCCCGGGCTGGCGGCGGCGCCCTGGCGGGCCGCCTTCCTGCGGGCCTGCTGGCGGGCCCGCTTCCGGGCCATCCATCTCAGGTACATAATTCTGCGATAGATCAGATAGGCAACCACCAGGAGCGCCAGAATCACCAGGATCGTGGCCAGCACCTTCAGGCCGGTGTGTCCGCCCCCCTGCTGGGAGTCCGCCTGGGGGCTTGCGGTGCCCTCCGGCTCTCCGGCGGAGGCAGTGACCTCGGGGCTTTCCCCGGCCTCAGAATCCGATGGCTGTGAGCTGCCGACCCCCTCCGTCTCGACTCCCAGGGTATAGGCCAGGTCGGAGCGCAGGCTTTCCAGCGTGGTCACATTCTTGGCCGAATAGTCCGAATAGGCCAGGGCATCCCCCTCGCTGCCCTCCTCCGGCTCCAGCGCCTCTTTCACCGCCTCGTAGTTCCAGGTAGCGGACACGCAGGAGGGGTATTTGGCATACTGCCAGCTGTGATCCGCATTGAGCTGGCTGTCCGTCAGGTTAAAGTAGCTGTGATCCAGCGTCTCCTCCTCGCCGTCCTCCGGCACAGGGTCGTCCCAGGTCACATCCACCCAATAATACTGGCCGTCGATCTGAACGCAGTTCCAGGCGTGGTTGGCGGAATTTCCCGCCCCCTCCACATAATAGCAGTCCAGCCCTGCGGCCTGGAACAGCAGGCGGGCGCTTTCCGCATAGCCCTCGCAGACGGCCTTGCCCTCGATCAGGCATCCGTAGGCGGTATACTGGGCCTTGCTGTCCGCAGTTTCCTGATAAGTGCAGTGCTCCACGATATAGTCATGGATCAGGAGCTCCTTCTGGTAGTCCGGCATATCCAGGGCAAACAGGCTGCCGCAGAGGGAAATGATCTCCTCCTCCGTTTCTGTGCGCCATTCCCGGATGGTCTCCGGGCTCTCCACATAGGAGATGGTCAGGGTGCAGGAGGTCCAGGTGGAGATCTCCGCGCTCTTGACGCTGGCGTAGGAGCTGTCAAAGCCCATATAGGCCAGATAATGATCTGTCCTCCACTGATCTATGGTTTCCACGATGTTCTCCGTGGTGATCGCGCTGTCCGTAATCACAATGGGCACCTCTGTCATGGTGTCAACCAGCGCCAGACCGATGACATTGTACAGATCCGCAGTGCTGCCGACCACGAAAATGGCGTCCGGGTCCACCTCGGTATTGACATAGGTCATCTGGATTTTGTTCTTTTTTCCATTGGTAGACGTTCCGCTATAACCGCCGAAGTAATAGAACAGCTCCGGGTTTTCCTCAAATGCCTCCCGGACAGTCTCCTCCGCGTTCTCTGACTTAAAGGAAATATCCGTCTGAAATTCTTTCATGGCGTTGGCAACCGTCTTGGCGGCGTCCTCTGCCGCGCAGCAGACGGAGACACAAGCGGCCAGAAGCGCCGCTGTCACGCACGCAGCCCAAATTTTCTTCATTGATCTGGTTCCTTTCTCTATTCTGCAAGCAGCTTCCGTTTTCTGGAGCCGCAAAGCACTCTTGTCGCAAATCCGGATTCCTCATCCAACAGTTCCAGCAGGTTTCGGTTGATCCTGACCGCCGCAGCCCGGGCCTTTGTTCCAACCGGCGCGAGCTGATTGATCTCTTCCATCAGGGACAGGATAAAGTTCTCCGTCCCGGCGGCGGTCCGGCGCAAAAACTCCTTCTCCAGGCTGAGCTGCTC
Organism: uncultured Oscillospiraceae bacterium; assembly: GCA_964432375.1. Taxonomy (GTDB): domain Bacteria; phylum Bacillota; class Clostridia; order Oscillospirales; family Oscillospiraceae; genus JAJQBJ01. Next base: position 2,022 of record CAYSNK010000124.1, read on the forward strand.
CAGGGTCCTCATCAGCCGTTCATCCGTTTTCAGCCACGAAACGGCCCCCCGGCGGCGCTTTGCCTCGTTCCGTTTCAGCCGCCGCCCGGTCAGCTCCTCTGCGGGCCCGGCACTGGGCCAGTATCCCAGGAGCTCGATCAGGGCTCCCCCGCCCCGCACCTGGCAGACTGCGTGAAACACCTCAAGCTGGCTGGCCCTCAGCCGCTTCCTGCCGGCGGTATAGATCCCCTGGAGGGCCAGCAGATCCAGGCGCCGCAGTCCGCCCCGCTGGAACACCCGAAAGAGGAATTTCATCATATCCTGCATGGGCTCTGCGGGCACATGGTAAAGCCGGATGCAGAATTGCAGGTGCGCCAGGCTCTGCTCCCGGCCACTCAGAAATTCCCTCAGAGTCAGCAGCTCCAGATAGTAGCCGGCCCGTTTCAGGCCCTGCCGCTCCTCCACCTGGGCCGCCAGCCATTCGTCGTCCACATAGGCGGGCAGCCCGTGGAGCAGATAGCGGCAGACCTGGCTGCACAGGCGGTCACCCAGGTCATCCCCCGTCCAATAATCGTCCAGGTGATCCAGAATGCGCCACAGCCGCTGCAAGATCCCGCCGTCCTCCTTGCCCATCTGCTCCTTCAGGGTTTCCCAGTCGTATTCGCAGATCCCGCTGCATTGGGCCACGATGAGCTCCTTCAGCAGGCCGTCCTCGCTTCTGCGGCGGCCCTCCTTCTGAAATTCCGCCATCAGATCGCAGATCCCGGTGAGGGTATGCTTCCCCTCCCAATAGAGCAGATATTCCCGGCACAACTGCATAAACAGCCTGGTATAGTATCGCTCCGCCGCCTCCCAGTAGTCCTCCGGCACATGGCGGCGCACCTGGGAAATGCAGCGGCAGCAGGCCGTCAGATGCCCGGGCAGGATCTCCAGCTTTGCATAGTAACATCGGGTCTCCTGGGCCCCCAGCAGGCAATCCAGAACCCGGGAAAGCAGATCCGGCCGGAACCCGTCCAGCTCCCGCATCACAGTGTCCGCGCTGTCGATCAGCTCATCCACGGTGAGGCACACATTGACGTAGCCGCTGACCCAGTCAACGCACCGCCGTTCGCCCTCTGATTTCAGGCGGCTGGTTCCCGCCCGCCTCCAGATGGCGGCGCAGTCCACCTCACCCGGCGCCTCGAACTCCGCCGGGAAGAAGGAGCGCTCCAGCAGCTCCAGCGCCTCCGCCTTCGTCATGCCGCCGGTGGCCATCAACTGGATATATTTTGCCGAGACCGCGCTGCTCTCTCCGATCTCCGCCGTTTCCATGTCCCGGGAGAGGAACGCGCACATCATCTCCCTGGCCCGGCTCAGATTTTCATCCGCGCCGTCCAGCCGGACGATCTTGGTCATCAGCCGGATCAGCTGGGCCGATGCGGGGGTCACATACAGGGACTCCAGCGCGTCCAGCATCTTGCCCACCGAGCGCACCACCTCCGGCCAGCTTCCAAAGGCAAGCAGATCCTCAAAGCAGGTCAGATCGCTGCGGGCGGGGACCCGCCTGCCGGCCTCGTCTCCATCGAACATCAGGTGATACCAGCACAGCGCGTCATAGTAGTTCAGCTTGCACCGATCCCCCTCCGGGAGGGAGGCGATCATCGTGTCAAAGCGGCGATATACCCGGTTCAGGGTCGCCATCGTCCGCTCCGCCTGGCGAACCGGCTGCTTTACCGTCCAGGCGGCCAGGGCGTCCAGCCATTGCCCGAACAGGCTGCCGGAGGGCTCTTTGCCGGAGTTTCCGGCGGTTCGCTCCACCTTCCCGTCAGCAAAGAGGATGCAGCCGCCGCTGTGAAGGCCCCTCCTCCGCTCCGGCGCCGGGCGCCCGTCCCGGGGGGAAACCCGGTCTGCCGGGATCAGCCCCACTGTGCAGCGCTCCTTTCCGCCCTCGGCAATGCAGGTGGTGCAGTCAACACTGCGGCGCAAAGCGATGGGCAGGAACCGGTACAGCCAGATCAGCAGCTGAAGCCCCATGCGGCGGGCCTCCGGGCGGCTGTAATCCACCGCCACCAGCACCAGCTCCCCGCTCCTCTTCGCGTCAAAGCAGCTGCGAACCAGGCGGATAAACCCCGTCGTGGATAATTGAAAATAGTCCAGGACCCGGCCGAGGGGGACAACCGGTTCCTCCCGAAGCGGCGGCTTTTCCCGCCGCTCCAACGTCGCGGGGATCGCCGCCGGAGAAGCGCAGAAGGGGAAGCCGCCCCACAGCTCCGGGTGCTCAAAAATCTCCTCCGACTGGTCCAGCACATAGCCGTGGTACAGGGAGACAATGCCATTCTCCGTCCGCGCCTTTCCCACCTGCTGAAAGACGACCTTCTCCCCGTACCCCGGCAGGGCCGCCTTCATCCACACCGGAAAGCAGTTCCCCTCCCCGTCTCCGGCCGAATATTCAAGATTTGTCAGCGCCTGGACGCCTTTCTGCACCGCGCCCCCGATTCCATCCGTTCTGCCAAGGAACCCCTGGCCCATGCCCCGGGCCGGGCGTTCGATCCGAGTGTAGATATACTGATCTACCATTCTCCCAAATTCCTCTCCAAATCACAGGCTCCCGTCAAACTGCTGCGGAAACTCCGAACAGATCCGCTTTCGCGCCTTTTTCCAGCGGAAAACTCCCCGCCGCCGGCCCTTGCCGTCCGCATCGGAGCATCCCTCTCCGCCTCTGCGCTATATGTAATTTTATTGTAACAAATCTGTTTCCAAATTTCAATGTTTTTGTAGGATTTCTT
>CAYSNK010000125.1:0-4733 GCA_964432375.1 uncultured Oscillospiraceae bacterium
ACCAGGTGGCGTAGGTGGAGAACTTATAGCCCTTGGTGTAGTCAAACTTTTCCACCGCCTTGATCAGGCCCAGGTTCCCCTCCTGAATCAGATCCAGGAACTGCATCCCCCGGCCCACATAGCGCTTTGCGATGGAGACCACCAGGCGCAGATTCGCCTCGGACAGGCGCTGCTTGGCGGCCTGCCCCCGCTTGATCACCTCTTCCATCTCCGCCAGCACATCGGCGGGGATCTCCTCCCCTTCCGCTCTCAGGCTCTCCAACTGGCGGGACATCTCCTCTCCCGCAGTCATGGCCGTGGCAAGCTGGGTTTCCTCCTGCGGAGTCAGCAGGTTTACCGTTCCGATCTCCTTCAGATACATCCGCACCGGGTCGTCAATCCCGAAGGTGTCGCTGAGTGCGTTGGGGTCCACGATCTCCTCCACCGGGATCTCCTCCACCTGGCCGATAACGGGCTCATCCACGGCCAGAAGATCCACATCCTCTTCCTCCGCCACCAGCTCGATCCCGCTGCTGGCCAGCGCGTCATAGAATTTGTCCATCTGCTCCGCCGTGATATCCAGATTCTCAATTTCCATCAACTCGCTGGGCAGGAGTTTGCCTTTCTTTTTTCCCCGTTCCACCAGATCGTTCAGCCGCTCCTGGGGGGTCATTTTGCTCTTTTCCTCCTCCGAGCCGGTTGCTTTCTTCTTGTCACTCATTTGCGATTTCCTCCGTTAGCTTTTTTATCTCTGAATGCCAATAGCGCGCTGTCGTCCTGTGCGCCCTGCTTGATTTTCTCCGTGTGGATAATCTCTATGTAATCTGCCAGGGCCTGGCTGGTGTTGGCCGGGTCCACCGGCTCCTGCATCACCGCCGTCAGCCAGCTCATCTCCTCCTGGCTCAAGGTTCCGGCCAAAGCCGCCACCCGGATCTCCCGGCCCTCCTGCCAGCGGCGGCGGAACAGCCCATAGACCTTCCCCAGAAATTCCGAGGAAAAATCCTCCTGCTCCAACTGCCCCTCCGCCTCCTCAAACAGGGCGCTGTCATGCGCCATCAGGCGAAGAACTCCTTCCTCCGCCCGGGCGGAGCGAAGATTCCGATACCGCAGGGACCGATCCCTGGGCTGGGTATTGGCCGCCGGATTCAGCGCCGCCCGCTGCTCCTGTTTCCGGGCACGGCGGCCCTGCTGCTGCCTGGCCCGTTCCACCTCCTGGGCCATGGCGGAGGCGGAGATCTTCACCGCTTCTGCGGCCCGGGTGCCGTAAACCTCCCGCTCCACCGGGCCGGGCAGCGCCGCCACAAGCTGGGCCGCCTCCCGCAGATAGCGCACCCGGTCTCCGTCGTTTTCCAGGTCGTATTTCAGCCGGAGCTGGCCCAGCTGGTATTCAATGTGATTTCCGGACTGATTGACCAGCCGTTCAAAGGCTTCCGGCCCATATTTTTTGACAAATTCGTCCGGGTCCTTTGCCCCGGTGACCTGGAGCACCTTGACCTCCAGGCCGGTTTTCTCCAAAATGCCGATGGCCCGCTGGGCCGCCTTCACCCCCGCGCTGTCGCCGTCGTAGGAGATCACCACCTCTTTCGTGTAATGGCTGAGGAGCTGGGCGTGATCCTCCGTCAGGGCGGTGCCCAGGGAGGCCACCGCGTTGTCAAAGCCCGCCTGGTGGAGGGCAATGGTGTCCATATATCCCTCGGTCAGGATCAGCTTTCCCCGCTTGGTTTTCTTGGCCAGGTTCAGCGCGAACAGGTTTTTGCTCTTGTTATAGATTACCGTGTCCGGGGAATTTAGGTATTTGGGGGTCGTGTCGTCCAGGACCCGCCCGCCGAATCCGATCACGCTGCCCCGCACATCGATAATGGGGAACATGACCCGGTTCCGAAACCTGTCGTAGATCCGGCCCTTTTCGCTTTTGACCGCCAGGCCACATTCCAGCAGTTCCCCCTTGTCATAGCCCTTTTCCCCCATGGCCCGGATCAGGTTGTCCCAGCCCTCCGGCGCCGCCCCCAGCCCGAAGCTGGTGACGGTTCGATGGGAGAGGCCCCTCTTTTGCAGGTATTGGAGCATGGGCCGCCCCGCCGGGGCGGAGAGCTGGCTGTGAAAATACCGGGCGGCCTCCTTGTTCAATTCCAGCAGCCGTTTCCGGTGATCCCGGCCCTGGCCGCTGCCCCTGTGCTCCTGCTCCGGCATGGTCATGCCAGCCTTGTCCGCCAGGGCCTGCACCGCCTCCAGGAACGGGAGGTTCTCCACCTCCATCATAAAGTTGATCACCCCGCCGCCCTTGTGACAGCCGAAGCAATAATACTGCTGCCGCTCCGGGCTCACGGAAAAGGACGGGGTCTTTTCGTTATGGAAGGGGCAGCAGCCCCAATAGCGCCCTCCCTTTCTCTGGAGATCCACATAGCCGGACACCACGTCAACCAAATCGCTGCGGGCCACCAGTTCATCCAGAAATTGTTCCGGGATTGCCACATGACCTCCCCTTTCTTCATACTTTTCCCTGTTTCCAATAATTTATCAGCTTTTTCTGGCATTTGTCGGGCTCCCGCCTACTTGACCGTCCAGGCTTTGGGCAGGGTCAGCTCGCTGAACACCTCCACGGCATAGTTGTCCGTCATACCCGCGATGTAGTCGCAGGCGGCCCGCTCCACGCTCTCCTGGAAGCGGATGGTCTGGAAATCCCCGGGCAAGTCGTCCGGGTGCTTCTGATAATGGGCAAAGAGCATCCGCAGCAGATCCTGGGCCTTCCGCTCCTGGCCCTTGGCCACCGGGTTGCGGTATACCGCCTCAAACATAAAGGCCCGCAGATCCGCCATGGCCTCCCGCTTTTCCTCGGATTGGAGGATGTCCCCCTTCCCTTCGCTGGACCGGATCACGTCCACCGTCAGCGTGTTGATGCGCTCCGAGTGGGTGAAGCCCAGCTCCTGAAGCAGGTACAGCGGGATGTCCATGGGATAGATGATCTTAGCACGCATGGCGTCGTCGATGTCGTGATTGATGTAGGCAATCTGATCCGCCAGGCGGATGATCCGCCCCTCCAGGGTATCCGCCCGCTGGGGGCCGGTATGGCAGAGGATGCCGTTTCTCACCTCATAGGTCAGGTTCAGCCCCTCGCCGCCCTTTTCCAGCAGATCCACCACCCGGAGGGACTGCACGTTGTGGGCAAAGCCGCCCTCCATGATTTCGTTGAGCACCCGCTCCCCGGCATGGCCAAAGGGGGTGTGGCCCAGGTCGTGGCCAAAGGCCGCCGCCTCGGTGAGATCCTCATTCAGGCCAAGCCCCCGGGCGATGGTGCGGGCGATGCGCATGACCTCCACCGTGTGGGTCATGCGGGTGCGGTAGTGATCCCCCTCCGGCTCCAGAAACACCTGGGTCTTGTGCATCAGCCGCCGGAAGGACTTGGAGTGGACGATCCGATCTACGTCCCGCTGGAAACAGGTGCGCACCTCGTTTTCCGCCTCCGGACGGAGCCGCCCCCGGCTTTCCGCCGCTAGGCAGGCATGGCTGTCCAAAATCCGCCTCTCCTGCTCCTCCAGCCGCTCCCGAACCGTCAATCCCATCGCCCCATTTCCTCTATCTGTTTCTATCTACCTCGTCATTTCAAAAAATCCTCTTTTTCCCGGGAATTTTTTTCTTTCTATTTCGCCGGACGGAAGGGGACAGCCCGAAATTCCTCCCCCACCGCCTGGGGCCGAACCGTTCCGGCGGTCAAATCCATGAGCCGGGCCTCGAACGCCCCTTGCCCCTCCTCGGGAATCAAAACGGAAAGCCGCACCTCCGCCCCGTATTCCGCCCCCAGCACCACGCCGGAGACAGCGGTCACCTCCCGCCGAACCTGCTCAAACAGGTTGTAGCCGCAGGGGAGTTCCTCCGCCACCCACCGGCGGGCCACGGAGATGCCCGCCGCGTCCAGGGCGTCCTTGGCGGAGCGGGAATAGGCCCGCAGCAGCCCCCCGGCTCCCAGCAGGATGCCGCCGAAGTAGCGGGTCACCACGCAGGCGGCATTGGTCACGCCCTCCCGCTGGAACACCTCCAGCATGGGCTGCCCGGCAGTCCCCTGGGGCTCCCCGTCATCGGAATAGCGCAGGGCGCCCCCCTCCCGGAGGAGATAGCACCAGCAGTTGTGCCGGGCGTCGTGGTATTCCTTTTTCACCGACTCGATAAAGGCCCTGGCTTCCTCCTCCGTCTCCACCGGGCAGACCTGCCCGATAAAGCGGGAGCGCTTTTCCACAAACTCGCTTTTGCCCCGGCCCGTGGGGATATAGTATTCCGTCACCGCCCCCACTCCTTTCGGGTTCCGGTTTCCACTGTCATCTCTCATTCCTCCCAGGGTTCCTTTTCTTCCGGCAGGGGCGGGACGCAGTAGCCTCGAACCCGGCCCAGGGCCCGGGGAGTGAGAACACAGTCCACCTCGATGCAGTCGGTGTATTCCACCCGCTCCACTTTCGCCTCATGGTAGAGATAATCCAGCAGGCCGCCCTTGTCGTAGGGCAGATGGAGCGTTGCCTGTCTGTTGCCGTTATCCAGCAGGCCGCCGATCCTCTCGATCAGCCTGTCCACTCCCTCCCCGGTCTTGGCGGAGATGGAGATGGTCTGCTCGGTGTGGGGCGCCGCATCCGGGCGGTAGCAGTCGGATTTGTTGAACACATCCAGCCGGGGCGTTTCCGCCGCCCCCAGTTCTACGATCAGGTTCTCCACCACCGCCGCCTGGATCTGCCACTCCGGGTTGGAGGCGTCAATGACATGGAGAATCA
>CAYSNK010000126.1:0-4698 GCA_964432375.1 uncultured Oscillospiraceae bacterium
GTGGGGTGGGTCACATCCAGGCTGCCCTTCTGAAAGGTGGAAAAGATAATTGACATCAGCTGCTCCGCGCCCTCCCGCTTCTCCGCCGGGTAGACGGCAGTCAGCGTTGTCTCACTGGCGGAGCCGATATAGCGGCGCTCCGTGGTGACGGCGTCGTCCTTTTGCCAGGTGATCTGGTAGCGGCCATCCCCCTCGGCCTGCTCAGCCGAAAGGATCTGGGCCCCATCTGCGGTCAGCGCCGCAACCCGGGCGTTGTACGCCTCCCGGAGGTCGGACGATTCCTCCTCCCTGTCGGCGGAGGCGATGGAAACCGTCAGATCCAGGCCGGCGTAGCGATATACGACCAGGCTGTCATCGGCAAGCTCCTTGCCGTCCTCATCCTTCTCCACCTGCTTTTGGGCCAGATCCGGCAGGCAGAGATACCACCCAAAGCGCTGATTCGTCAGGTGCTGGCCCATGTGTACCATCATGTTCCCCGCCTTGGACAGGATCACATTGAAATCCACATAGACCGTGACCGTATTTGAGGTGACGGTGACATCCCCCCGCGTGGCGGTGGCAGTGATGGTCACTTTCCCCTCCCGGTCAAAGGTCACTTGATTCCCCTCCACAGCGGCCCGGGGAGCGGAATAGAGGATCGCGCAGCCGGTGAGCTCATTGCCGTTGGCATCCATCCCCTTGGCGGACAGAGTAGCGGTATCCCCCAGGCTGACGGCGGAATTATCCCCTTCCTCCTGTGTGCAGGACAGGGTCACGGCTGCCAGTTGGCCGGTAACAGTGACGGTGACTGTTTCCGTGGTCAGGGTCACGCCCTGATAGGTGACGACTGCGGCGATCTCAGCGGTTCCCATGCCGCCGAAGGTCACGGTATTCCCCTCCACAGTGCAGCCTGCCGCAGTATAGGAAACGGCGCAGTCCGGCGTGATGTCCTTGCCCACCGAATCCAGCGCGGTGACGGTCAGCTCGGCAGTCTCGCCCTCCCCGGCGATCTCCACCGGGCAGAGGAGGTTGACGGAGGTGAGTACGCTCTCCGGCTCCGGTTCGGGAACCGGGATGACAACCGGCAGGGCGGTCACTTCTACGGAAACGGCATTTGTGGTGACGCTGGCTCCGTTATAGGAAATCCTTCCGGTGATCGAGGCCGTCCCCACATTCTGAAATGTCACGGTACTCCCCTCCACCGTACAATTTTCGGCGATGTAGGTGATGGAGCACTTGGCAGTGATGTCTTTCCCCTTGCTGTCCAGCGCTTTCCAGGTCAGCTTTCCCTGGCTGCCCTGAGCCGCAGTCGTCACGGTGCAGTTCAGCGTGCCGGATTTCAGCGTGACTGTCCCGGCGTTCTGTGCAGACGGGCTGGTGCCGCCTCCGGCGTTGGAGGTGGTTCCGGCATTGCCTTTGCCGGAGGTTCCGCCGGTTTCGGTCTTGCCGGACTGGTCAGCCTCCGGAGTCTGTGTCTCCAGGCCCGATCCCGTCTCCCGGACAGGCTCTGTCTCCTGGGGCGCCGGGGTTTCCTCCACCGGCTCTGTTTCCGACGGGACAACCCCCTGAATGGGCTCGGTTTCCCGGATCGGCTCTGTCTCCAGCGGGACAAGCAGTCCCTCGCGATCCTCTGTGACAGAGGATGTCACCTCAGATCCCTCTCCATCGGTATCAGAGACGCTCTCTCGGCTCATCCACACAAGAAACGCCACCAACAGGCAGAGCAGGAGGAGGCCGCTGGCCGCGATCAGCCTTCTGCGCCGCCTTTGGGCGATGCGGGCTTTCTGGCGCCGTCCCATGGGCATAGATGATTTTCCGGCCATAACAGGCTCCCCCTCTTTGTTCCGAATATCATTTGTACTATACCATATTTGCCCACGGATTGCAACTATTTTGTAATTATTTATTCTATGTTTGTAATATTTTCGTAAACATCCTGACATTTACGGGCCCAGGAGAGCGCTGATTCCGGATATCCCGCTCGGGCCGGAATCTGCCGCCGAATCCGGTTCAGAGGTTCCTCAGATCATTTTTCTTTCATAGGTTGTTCAGTGCGCTCATAAGGTGATACAAAACCCGAAAGGAGCAACCGCCATGGAATTTACAGATTCCGCGTCCCTGTACCTGGCAGGCTTTGCCGCAGCGCTGGTCGCCGTTATCATTTTCTGGAGGCCCCTAAAGGCCCTTTTCCGCCTGGCCGCCCGGAGTGCCCTGGGCGCCGGGCTGCTGGCCCTGTTCGCGCCCCTGGGAAAGCTGCTGGGCATCCATTTGGGGGTCAATCTGATGAACGCCCTGGTGCTGGGGGCACTGGGGCTGCCCGGCTTCGGGCTTTTGATGATGCTGAACTGGCTGCTCCGGTGAGGGCCTCACCTCCACCCGGTTGGTGTGCTGTCCGTTTCCGTGGGCCAGGGGGGTCATTTCCCAGCTTGTCAGCACATTGACGCTGCCACGGCGGTCGATCCCGTTCCCATCCGGCGAATACCAGGCGCCCTGGGCCAGGGCCACCGTTCCGGGTTGGATGTCCTCGGTCACCCGCACCGGGACCGCCATCCGTCCCCGGGCATTCCAGACTTCCGCCAGATCGCCGTCCGCCAGTCCCCGGAGCTGGCTGTCCTCGGGATTCATCCAGAGCTGCTGGGGAAACTGCGCCTGGATAGCCCGGTTGTTATCATGGACGGAGTGGCAGCGGTTGATGGGATGCCAGGCAATCAGTTGGAGGGGATAGGGGGAGGCTTCCTCGGGCCCCTCCGGCGCAGGCACATAGCCGGGAATGGCCGGAATCCTCGGGTGGTTCAGCGCCGCCAGCGCCGGGGAGTAGATCTCCACCCTCCCGGAGGGAGTGGGGAATCTTCGATCCGCAAAGCCCACCACATGATCCCGGTTCGGAAACCGGTAGATGCCGGTTTTCTTTAAGGTGTCGTAGTCCGGCAGCTCCGGGTTCCTTCGGCGGGTTTCCTCATAGCAGGCCCGGAGCAGCCCACGATAATCCGCATGGCCGCCGGTAAAGGCCCGCTCCAGCCCCAGCCGCCGGGCAACCTGGGCCAGCCAGTCAAACTCAAAGCGGCTCTCCCCTACCGGCTCCACAAGCTGGTTGCAGAACCCAATGAAGTTTCCCTGATCCCAGGGGGAGGTCAGGTTGTCCCCCTCGAACATGGAAATGCCGGGCAGGAGAATATCCGCGAATGCTGCGCTGGGGGTTAAAAACAGGTCGCTGCACAGGATGAACTCGCACTTTGTCTCATCCGCCAGCAGTTCCCTTGTCCGATTGATGTCCCCATGCTGGTTGATCAGGGCATCGCCCGCCAGGTTCAGGAGCATTTTGATGCCGCAGTCCAGCTTTTCCGCCCCCCGGAGGCCCTCCTTCGGCGTGATATGCTCCGGCCCCGCCAGGGCGCTTGTCCAGCCGTAGCAGGGGATCTCCGCCTTCACCGGATTGGGCAGGGAGGGCAGCTTCGGCGCCTCCACCGTATGGCAATAGCCCGAACCGGCGCCCCAGCCGCCGGAAACCCCCACGTTTCCGGTGAGACAGGCCAGCATGATGCCGCCACGGGTGAACTGCTCCCCATTGGCGTGGCGCTGGCCGCCGTAGCCCTGAAGCAGGGCGGCAGGCTTTGCCGCCGCAAAGCGCCGGGCCAGCCGGATGATTTCCTCCGCCGCAACGCCGGTGATGGGCTCCGCCCACGCCGGCGTCTTGGGTGTGCCATCCAGGGTTCCGGCCAGGTAATCAAAATAGCACCGGGCAGGCTCCGCCCCCTTGGGCATACTCGCCCTGGTAAACCCCTGGCAGTGATCCTCCACAAACGGATGGTCGTACAGATCCTCTGACCAGATCACATAGGCCATGGCGTCCATCAGGGCGCTGTCGGTGGAGGGATTCAGGGGAATCCACTCCGCCCCCAGGGCCTTGACCGTGGCATTGCGCCGGGGATCGATCACCACCATGGGGATGCCCCTGTCCCTGGCCCGTCTCAGCCAGTACATCAGATTGTCAAAGCGGGTCTCCGCCGGATTATGCCCCCACAGAAGGATCAGCCGGGAATCCAGCAGGGTGTCATAGGTGGAGCCGCTTTCATCGGTTCCGTATAAATAGGGGGTCGTACAGGCACAGCAGGCGGTGGAATAGGAATTATAGTAATCCAGATGTCCCCCATCCAGCCGCAGGAGCCGCTTCGCCAGTTGGGTGCCGCTGAGACAGGCGGAAACCCCCCAGCCATAATTGACATAGCGGGAGGCCGGGCCATAGGTATCCCGGATGCGCACCCATTGCTCCGCGATCTCCTCCACAGCCTCCTGCCAGGAGATGGGGACAAACTTTCCCTCTCCCCTGCCGCCTGCCCGCTTGAGGGGGGTGGTCAGGCGATCCGGCCCCAGGAACGTTTCCGGCCCCCGGACGCACTTGATGCAGGGCATCAGGTCGGGATAATCCGGATCTCCGGTGATGCGGAGAATCCTTCCGTCCCGAACCCTCGCCAGCAGGCGGCACCGGCCGCCGCAGTTATTCAGCCCGGTCGTGGGGATTATCACGCTGTCCGGCGGTTCCGGGCCGGTGCGCTCCTCCGCATTTGCCCGGAAACTGAAATACGGTTCTTGTTCCATTCGCACAGCCTCCTTTCCCTCCATCGGAACCGGGAACCAATCCCTTCCGTTCCCATCCACGGGAGACAGCCCGACGGATCACCGCTATCATATCACATCCGGCGGGAAAACGCATTGATTTCC
>CAYSNK010000127.1:0-4566 GCA_964432375.1 uncultured Oscillospiraceae bacterium
ATGGACGACACCAACCCCACCAAGGAGGACGTGGAGTATGTGGACGCCATCCAGGAGGACATCCGCTGGCTGGGCTATGGCTGGGACGACCGGTTCTACTACGCCTCTGACTACTTTGAGCAGATGTATGCCTACGCGGTGGAGCTGATCCGGGCGGGCAAAGCCTATGTCTGCCAGCTAACCCCGGAGGAACTGAGCGCCAACCGGGGCGATATCAACACGCCCGCCGTTTCCCCCTACCGGGATCGCCCCATCGCCGAGAGCCTGGATCTGTTCCGGCGGATGCGGGACGGCGAGTTTCCCGACGGCGCCATGACCCTCCGGGCCAAAATCGACCTGGCCAGCGGCAATTTCAACCTGCGTGATCCGGCCATCTACCGCATCAAGCACATGACCCACCACCGCTCCGGCGACAAGTGGTGCATCTATCCCATGTATGACTTTGCCCACCCCATTGAGGACGCCCTGGAGGGCATCACCCACTCCCTGTGTACCCTGGAGTTTGAATCCCACCGCCCCCTGTACGACTGGGTCATTGACAACATCTCCATCCCCTATCACAAGCCCCGCCAGATCGAGTTTGCCCGACTGGGCATCAATTACACCGTCATGTCCAAGCGGAAGCTGCGCCAACTGGTGGAGGAGCGCCGGGTTTCCGGCTGGGACGACCCCCGTATGCCCACTCTCTGCGGCCTGCGCCGCCGGGGATATACCCCCGCCGCGATCCGGGCCTTCTCCGAGCAGATCGGCGTGGCCAAGGCGGACTCCACCGTGGAGTTCTCTTTCCTGGAGCACTGCCTCCGGGCCGACCTGGACAATACCGCCCGCCGGGTTATGGCCGTACTGCGCCCCGTGAAGTGTACCATCACCAACTATCCGGAGGGACGATCTGAGCGCTTTGAAATTGAGAACCACCCCAAGCGCCCCGAGCTGGGAACCCGCATCGTCACCTTCTCCCGCAGCCTCTATATTGAGGCGGAGGACTTTATGGAGGAGCCGGTGAAGAAGTACAAGCGCCTCTCCCCCAACGGCCCGGAGTGCCGGCTGAAGGGCGCCTATGTGATCCGGTGTACCGGCTGCGTCAAGGACGGGGACGGCAACGTGGTGGAAGTCCTATGCGAGTATGACCCCGATTCCCGGGGCGGTGATCCCGCCGACGGCCGCAAGATCAAGGGGGCCGCCATCCATTGGGTGGATGCCGCCACTGCGGTGGAGGCTGAGATCCGGCTTTACGACAACCTGTTCTCCGATCCGGAGCCGGATGCCCCGGGCAAAAACTTCCTGGATTGCCTGAACCCCAACTCCCTGGAAGTGCTGACCGGCTGCAAGGTGGAGGCATCCCTGGCGGACGCCACATTCCCCACCTCCTACCAGTTTATGCGCCAGGGGTATTTCTGCGTGGACAACCGGGACTCCAAGCCCGGCGGCCTGGTATTTAACCGGGCGGTTTCCCTGAAGGATTCCTTCAAGCCCGCCAGATAAGGCGCAGGGGCAGTCCCGCCGGCTGCCCCCATTCCATTGCAAAGGGTTGAAATGATGTATCACTTTCTCAATGACTACTCCGAGGGCTGCCACCCCAGAATCCTGGACGCCCTGGTTCGCACCAACCTGGACTCCACCGTGGGCTATGGCATGGATGAGCACTGCGCCAACGCCGCCCGGCTGATCCGCGCCCAGATCCGGTGCCCGGAGGCAGACGTCCACTTTCTGGTGGGCGGAACCCAGGCCAATGCCACCTGCATCTCCGCGTTCCTCCGCCCCCATGAGGCGCCCCTGTGCGTTTCCACCGGCCATATCAACACCCACGAGACAGGCGCGGTGGAGGCCACCGGCCACAAAATCCTGTCCTGCCCCGGCGAGGACGGCAAGCTGACCCCCGCCATGGTGGAAGCCATGGCCGCCGCCCAAACCGACGAGCATTTGGTCAAGCCCGGCCTGGTCTATCTCTCCCAGTCCACGGAGCTGGGCACGGTTTACACCAAGGCGGAGCTGGAAGCCCTCTCCGCCTGCTGCAAAAGGCTGGGGCTGATCCTGTTTCTGGACGGCGCTCGCCTGGCCTGCGGCCTGGCCGCCAGCGACCTGGATCTGGCCGATCTGCCCCGATTGTGCGACGCCTTTTACATTGGCGGCACCAAGAACGGCGCCCTGTTCGGCGAGGCGGTGGTCATCGTCAATCCCCGGCTGAAAAAGGACTTCCGCTGGTACATCAAGCGCCACGGGGGGATGCTGGCCAAGGGCCGCCTGCTGGGAATCCAGTTTGAGGCGCTGATGAAGGACGGCCTGTATCTGGAACTGGGCCGTCACTCCAATCGCATGGCACAAAAGCTGCAGGCGGGCCTGGAGGAAAAGGGAATCCCCATGCTGGTGCGCTCCCCCTCTAACCAGATTTTCCCGGTGGTGCCCAATGAATGGCTGCCCCGTCTGCGGGAGCTGGTGCAGTTTGAGATCTGGGCCCCCGGCCCGGAGCGAACCGCCATCCGCTTTGTCTGCTCCTGGGCCACCGGGGAGGAGGAGATAGACGCTTTTCTGGGGGACCTGAACGCCTTTTGAGCGGGCCGGCGTATGGAACAAGGCTGTCGAAAGGGGCGCTTTCGACAGCCTTGTGTTCTGGTGCCTGTTTATGACCCGTACACCACCACCGGGTAACCGGGCTGAATGTTTTCATAGATGGTCTTTGCCGCAGACAGGGGCAGGTTCACACAGCCATGGGAGCCGTTGTACTTATAGATGGAGCCGCCGTAGGAGGAGCGCCAGCCGTCCGCGTCGTGGAGCCCCACATTGCCGTTAAAGGGCATCCAGTAGGTCACAGGGGACTCGTATCCGTTTGTCTCTAAGGTGCCCAGGGTGGCAGGGCTCTTCTTATAGGAGATGGCCCAGACGCCGTTGGAGGGGGTTGCCCGTTCGCTGTTGTTGGCCGTTCCGGTGACGCAGTCGGTTTCCAGAATACAATTCCCGTTCACATAGAGGTAGACCTTCTGGTGGGTGATATCCACCTCCACATAGGTGGAACCGATGTCGTTGACCGTCCGGGATACGCCATAATGGTAGTAGTTCGGCTCGGTGGTCACCACCTCGCCGGCGCGGATCATCTCCACCAGCTCGGCGGTGGTGGTATCCCGGTACAGCTTCCAGCCGAAATTGCCGTTGGGCAGGGTCAGGGTGTCTCCGTTGTGGGTGACAAAGGTATGGGGTTCCCCATAGGTATCCGTTTCGTTGCCCATCTGATCCACCCAGGCGTAGACCTGATCCTCGTCCAGATCCCAGTTCCCCGCCTCATCCTGCACCAGCCAGTTCATAATCACGCTGCCGTCACAGACATAGGTGCGGTCGGCGAAATCGTAGGTGATGGCGGCCTTGGTAAAGGACTGGATCTGGGCAAGCTGGGCGTTCAGGCTCGGGTCGTCCTCCGTGATGGCGGGGCTGGAATAAACCCCCGCGCCCTCCAGGTCAACCGTTTCCTCGCCGTTTTCCAGCGCCGCCGCGATCAGCCCCCGGGCGGTTTCCGCGTCCAGGGTGGTGCCCGCCACGGACTCCGTGATGTAGTAATCGGTTTCGCCCTTTAAAAGCTGGGAATCCACCGGCGCGATCATCTGTCCAGCGTCCAGGCAGGCCAGGGCATCTATACAGGCGTCCGCCTGGGCCTGGTCATAGCTGCGAACCAGGCCAATGGAGGAATCCTCCGCCGCAAAATACTGCCGGATCAGGAACAGCTTGCCATCGTTCTGGCGATCCAGAACCGCTTGAATGGCCGCCGTGTCCGGCCGCTCCGCCAGGCTGATCTCCCGGCCGGTGATCGTTTCCTCGCCGCCGCGCTCCACAATTCTGAGGACATATTCCCCCTGATCCACGGTAATGGCGTTGTATGCCTCCTCAACCGTCATTCCGCCGCAGTCGATCCCGTTGAGATAGGTGTTTTTATAGAACCGGGTTTCATCAAACGCGCCGCCATCGTGCAGGAGATAGGCGCCCCCCGCCGCAGCAGCGGCCACCAGCACCGCCGCTGTGCAGCCGCAGACCAGCAAAACGACTTTCCCTTTTCCATGCGCCTGCTTTTCGCTTGGAATCTCCCTGGCGGGCTGATATTCCTTCTTTTCTTTCTTTGCCAAACTATTCACGACCAATCTAAAAGTGTGCTGCCTCCGGCAGCGATAAGCAGTTTCGTCTGTCGCCGGAAAGCCGGCGTCCCTCTTTCTTTCCATTATATCACCGGGCCGGCGCCTTTTCCATTACTTTTTCCTTAAGTTTATTTTTTCCGGCACCCTTTTTTCCACCTGCCCCTTTTTTTGTGATATACTGAACCTATCCCGCACTGACATTGCAAGGAGGCTTTTCTATGATCTTTCTATTATTCCTGTCGGTCGTCCTGTTTTTTCTCTGCGCCGGGCGCGCCGTTTCCCTGGTTGCAAAAAAGCAGTTCAGTTCCCGGCAGGCTTCCGTTTACCTGCTTCTGCTGGGATTCTATCTGAGCATCTTCTGCCTTCGTTTGGCCGTTACACTCTATATGTATCGCAACCAGATTGATTACTATGGCAACCTGGACGGGCTGGAGCTTTTCCTGGACAGCGC
>CAYSNK010000128.1:0-4471 GCA_964432375.1 uncultured Oscillospiraceae bacterium
CCGGGCGGGAGTTCACCTTTCACAACGCGGCCACCGTCTCCCACCAGTGGGAGCACCGGCGCCTGTCCGTTTTGCGGAAAATGTCCGCTGAGGAGGCGCCCATTGTGGTGGCCACGGTGGAGGGGCTGACCCAGCGCACCATGCCTCCCTCGGTTCTTCGCAGCTCCGCCCTGATTTTAAAGGCGGGCTGCGACTATGTCCTGGAGGATGTGGCCCGCCGCCTGGCGGCCAACGGCTATTCCCGCTGCCAGCAGGTGGAGGGCCCCGGCCAGTTTGCCCTCCGGGGCGGCATCCTGGACGTCTATTCCCCCGCCATGGAATACCCCGTCCGGGCGGAGTTCTTCGGGGACGAGATTGATTCCATGGGCGCCTTTGACCTGACCTCCCAGCGGCGGATCTTCAACGTGGAGCGCCTGGAGATCCTCCCCGCCGCCGAGACCCTGGCCCAGCTTGCCCCCGGCGGGGTGCTGGGCCTGATGGGGGATCTGGAGCGGGTTCGCCTCCGGGCGGCCAAAAAGAAGGGCGCCCAGGCGCTGCTGCGGACCCTGGAGGAGGATGGAGCGCGGCTGGAGGCGCTGGTTTCCTTCCCCGCTGTGGATCGCTATATGGATCTCATCTATCCGGAGTTCGCCACGGCCCTGGACTATATGCCCCTGGACGGGGTGATCTGCGTCTGCGACAGCCCCCGGGTTCGGGAGAGCCTGAAGAACTACCTGTGGCGCATGGAGGAGGATATCAAGGCCCTGATGGAGGCCGGCATCCTGTGGGGGGAGCTGGCCCGTTTTGCCCTGAGCCGGGAGGACTTCGGCAAGGCCCTGGCGGAGCACCCGGTCTGCTATCTGGACTCCTTTCTGGTTTCCGAATACCCCACCAAGGTGCGGGACACCATCGCCATTGCCGCCCGCCAGCTTCCCTCCTTCGGCGTCAGCCTGGAGACCGCCGTCAGCGATCTGAACCACTACACCGCCGGCGGCTCCGCCGCCGTGGTGCTGAGCCTCTCCGAAATGCGGGCCAAGGCCCTGGAGGAGCTGCTGCGGCAGAAGCAGGTGAAAATCGGCATGGACTTCGGGCTGCAAAGGCTGCCGGCCCCCGGCACCGGCGTGATCGCCCTGGGGGGCCTGTCTGCGGGCTTTGAGTATCCGGCGGCGAAGATCGCGGTGCTGACCGAGGGGGGCGGGATTCCCGCCAGGAAGCAGAAGCAGGCCGCGCCCAAAAGCGCCGCCAACCGCCGGAAGCTGGACAGCTTCGCGGATCTGAAGCCCGGCGACCTGGTGGTTCACGAGCAGCACGGCATCGGCCGCTTTGTGGAAATGGTGCAGATGCGGGTAGACGGGGCCACCAAGGACTATTTGAAGCTGGCCTACGCGGGGACAGACTGCCTCTATGTCCCGGCGACCCAGCTGGATATGGTGGGCAAATATATCGGCTCCGGCGAGGCCGGGGGGCCGGTGAAGCTGAATAAGCTGGGCGGCACAGACTGGCAGCGGGCCAAAACCCGCACTCGCAAGGCGGTGCAGGATCTGGCCAAGGGCCTGGTGCAGCTTTACGCCCAGCGCCAGCGGCAGGCGGGCTACGCCTTTCATCCGGACGACCCCTGGCAGCAGGAATTTGAAAATTCCTTTGAATATCAGGAGACGGAGGATCAGCTCCGCTGTATCCGGGAGATCAAGGCGGATATGGAGCGGCCCGTCCCCATGGATCGCCTGCTCTGCGGCGACGTGGGCTACGGCAAGACGGAGGTGGCCCTGCGGGCGGTGATGAAATGCGTGCTGGAGGGCAAGCAGGCCGCCATCCTGGTGCCCACCACTGTGCTGGCCCAGCAGCACTATCAGACCGCCGTCCAGCGCTTTGCCCATTATCCCATCCGGATCGGCATGGTCAGCCGGTTCCGCACCTCGAAGGAGATCAAGCAGACCCTGGCCGAGCTTGCCGCCGGGCAGATGGACATCCTGATCGGCACCCACAGGCTGCTGCAAAAGGATGTGCGCTTCAAGGATCTGGGCCTGCTGATCATCGACGAGGAGCAGCGCTTCGGCGTCACCCACAAGGAGCGCCTGAAGGAGATGGCCCGCCAGGTGGACTGCCTGACCCTGTCCGCCACCCCCATCCCCCGAACCCTGAACATGGCCCTGTCCGGCCTGCGGGATATGTCCACCATCGAGCAGCCGCCCCAGGATCGCCAGCCGGTTCTCACCTATGTGATGGAGCATGACTGGTCCATCCTGGCGGATGCCATGCGCCGGGAGATCGGCAGGGGCGGCCAGGTCTACTACCTGCACAACCGGGTGGAAACCATCTCTTCCTCCGCCCGCAAGATCAAGGAGCTGCTGGGGGAGGAAATCTCTGTGGGCATTGCCCACGGAAAGATGGCGGAGGAGGAGCTGTCCGACGTGATGCAGCGCATGGCGGAGGGGGAGATCCAGGTGCTGGTCTGCACCACCATCATCGAAACCGGCATTGATATCGCCAATGTGAACACCCTGATCATTGAGGACGCGGACAGGATGGGCCTGGCCCAGCTTCACCAGATCCGGGGCAGGGTGGGCCGTTCCAGCCGCCGGGCCTTTGCCTACCTGACCTACCGGCGGGACAAGGTGCTCAGCGAGGTCGCGAATAAGCGGCTCTCCGCTATCCGGGAGTTTGCGGAGTTCGGTTCCGGCTTTAAAATTGCCATGCGGGATCTGGAGATCCGGGGCGCCGGCAATCTGCTGGGGCCGGAGCAGTCCGGCTTTCTGATGAGCGTGGGCTATGATATGTATTTGAAGCTGCTGGAGGAAGCGGTCCTGGAGGAAAAGGGGGAGACAAGGCCCCGGGCCCGGGAGTGCTCCGCCGACCTGACCGTTTCCGCCAACATCCCCGAAACCTATGTGAGCTCTGTGGAGCAGCGGATGGATCTCTACCGCCGGATCGCCCGGATTCGCAGCGAGGAGGACGCCGACGACCTGACGGATGAGCTGGTGGATCGCTATGGCGACCCGCCCAGAAGCGTCAACAACCTGATCGCCGTGGCGCTGCTGCGGGCGGTGGCCCTGGACTGCGGGGTGGTGGAAATCACCCAGAAGGGCAGCGAGATCCACCTGGGCCTGGATCAGGTCCATGTGGAGGCGGTGCTTGCTCTGGGGGGCCGGAGGGAATATAAGAACCGCATCGTCTTTGCGTCGGGGGATAAGCCCGCCCTGACCCTCCGGCTGACCGGCGGGGAGGATGTGCTGCGCTATACCCAAAGGTTCCTGCGGGATTACGCCGGAGAGATCCGGGAAACCGAAAAAGAAGCGGGCGCTTAAATAAAAATGTTAAAAAACTGGGAACTTTGCGGAAAGAATTGTTGTAAATTGAAAGATGGCGTGCTATAATCAAAGAACCGTTTGATTTGCCGAAATCCTTCGGGATGCGGGCCGGAGCCTATGGAACCTCCTGAACCAGAGCTTCCTGATTCTTTGGCCCGCAGGAATGTTATAACGAATTTGGAGGTTCATCATGGATAATTTAAAGCGAATTTTTGCAGCCGGCATATCCGCCGCCCTGCTGCTTTCCGGTCTGGCGGGCTGTTCCACAGGCGGGACAGAGTCAGAGGAAGAAAGCGGCGTAGCAGATGCCTGTATGGAAATTTACGGTCTGCCCGGCGATACCGTGGCCGCCACCGTCAACGGAGAGGATCTGCTGCTCAGCGAGGTCTCCTATTGGCTGAGCTATGACGCCAATATGCTGGGCGCCTATTACTACGGCAGCCTGGATGCCATCGGCTGGGACGATACCTACGATGATGAGCAGACCGTTGCCGATTTCACCAAGAGCGACGCGCTGAATATCGCCGTCAACTACATGGTTCTGTCCCAGAAAGCCGAGGAGATCGGCGTTTCCCTCACGGAGGAACAGATCGCCGCCGTGGAAGAGACGATGAGCAGCTATGTGACCTCCTTTGGCCAGACCATGTGGGACGAAGCCGTGGCAGACGGCACCGTGGTGGAGGACGACTATGACGAGGACGCCAAGGTCGCCTGGATTCAGGAGAACGGCGAGGCGGATTTGCTCAACGAGGTCGCCGTTTACGGCACCACCACCGACTATCTGCGCTTCATGGCGGAGATCTATCAGCTCTATGCCGGAATCCAGGACTATTATTTCCCCGCCGATGCTGTGACCGATGAGGTCATGGCGCAGTATGTGGAGGATAACCTGTATTACGCCGCCAAGAGCGTCCTCTTTATGTACTCCACGGACGAGGAGGGCAACACGGTTGCCTACTCCGACATGGATGACGACCAGAAAGCCGCGCTGAAGGCCGAGGCCCAGGCCGCCCTGGACGAGATTCTGGCCTCCGATGATCCCGAGGCCGCCCTGGAGGGGTATCAGGAAAGCCGCAGCGACGATACCGGCTCCAACGTGGCCGGCGCCTCCTACACCTTTATGGACGGCGACATGGTTGAGGAGTACACTGCGGCGATTGCCGCCCTGGACGAGGGGGAAATCG
>CAYSNK010000129.1:0-4456 GCA_964432375.1 uncultured Oscillospiraceae bacterium
CGGGAGGGAGCCTGATCGCACACATACACAACGCCGCCCTTTTCCATGGAAACGGGAGCCATAGCGGTCACCAGAAAATCCGCTTCATCAGAGAAGTCGGCGAACGATGCCATATCACCTGTCTCGCTACGGAAACAGGCCACCTGGCCGCTGCCGATCATGCCGTTGTCCCGGAAATTCAGCTGCTCCCCGTAGGTGGGGAAGTCCTGATAAACCAGGCCCTCGGCATACCACTGCGCCATCATCTGAAGGTACTCCTTGTAGCCCTCCTCCAGAGGACCATATTTGATGGTACCATCATCGGGATACATACCGCTGCCAACGCCATAGCCGGCGATAAAGGCGTCAGAAATACCGCTGGAGGGAATAAACAGCGCGTCTGTCGCACCCTTTTCCGTCTTGAATGCGGTCAGCACATCGTACATTTCGTCATAGGTGGTGGGCTTATCCATACCCAGTTCATCCAGCCAGTCCTGACGGATGACATAACCGGTATCATTGAGCCGTGACTCCGCATAGAGGCTGTAGAAGCCCACTGCCGCGCCATTGGGAGTGGTGACCTGGTCATAGAGCTGGTCATCCGATGTGATAAGCGCATAGTAATGGGGCGCATATTCTGGGAGATACTCCAGCAGATCAATGAACACCTCGTCCTCAATGCCTTTGTCCGCACCGCCGGTATAGCTGTTGGCAACCCCGTTCATGACATCGGGATACTCGCCGGAGGCAAGCACCAGGTTGAACTGCTCCGTCTGGGTGTCGGGATGGAAGTGGATGAAGCTCAGGTTCACACCGGTCCGTTCCATGATCTCCTTATAGGTCAGGTTCTCGGCCAGTGTGGTGATGTAGTTCATAGCGGCGGGAGAAATGCCCATCCACACCTCAAAGGTCACGCTACCGTCAGACAAGGGCAGCTCAGTGGGGGGAACCTCCGCAGCGGCAGCGGTTTCGGCTTCTTCTGCGGAGGCCTCCGGCTCCTGGGCCGTGTCCTCAACGGGGGCGGCAGTTTCTGCGGGCGCCTCAGCGCTTTCCGCATTAGCTGCGGAAGACGTCGTGCTTTCCGCATTAGCTGCCGAAGACGCCGCGCTTTCTGTTCCGCCGCCGCAGGCGGTCAGAGCCAAGACCATGGCCAGCGCCAAAAGCACAGCAAGCAAACGCTTTTTCATTAAAAATCCTCCTTTTCAAAAATTGTTGCTGGTGTTAGCCGGGAATCTGTGACCTGAACAGAGTATCATGTCTTACGTATTGTTGGCGACTGACATGAGCTATGCACATCAGGGCAGCCATAGGAAGTTTTAATGGTCCTATTTTTCCATAGCGAACAAAACTTTCCATACTGGCTGTTCGGACGCTTCATAAGTCGGGAACCCGGACAGATCACATTGTTCTGTTAACACATTGTTACTCTACAACCTGTTCTTAAAATACGGTCAAGGGGCTATTCTTTGTATACATATCATAAAATAAATTGCATTTCTTGAGCGCTTTTTACAAAAACTCAGGAAATCTCTTGCTTTTCACGGAAAAACTCTATACTATAGGAGAGAGTTTTAGGAGGGATCATTATGCATGAATTTCGCCCGACACCCCCACCGCCAGATGGCCTGCCGTTAGAGCGCCCGCCGGAAAATCACAGCCATCTGATGATCGGAAAAGTTGCCAGCCTCTATGATATTACCGTCCAGACGCTCCGGCACTATGATAAGATCGGGTTGTTCTGCCCAGAGGAAATCAACCCGGAAACCGGATACCGCTATTATTCCATCGAACAGCTGCGCCAGTTGGAGTATATTCTCTTTCTTCGGCGGCTCCGGTTGACGCTGCCGGAGATTCAGGATGCCATGGACCGGTACCGGGCCGGCGGGGATCTCTATCAGACCCTGGCCCAACGGGACCGGCAGCTGGAAGTCCAGATTCAGGAGCTCCAGCAGCTTCGGGACATGATTCATGAGCTACAGGCCATCCATTCCGGTTCCCGGGAACCGTTAAATGAGATTTCCGTCCAGAAGTTTTCTCCCCTACGGTATCTGCTGGTACGGGAGATCGAGCCTCTGGATGTGGTCTCCCCGGATTTCTCGCTGCTTCTGATGGAGAACAGAAAAGCGCTGCTGGGAACGCTTCCGCCAATTCAGACAAAATATAGCTTCGGCGCCACGGTATCTCTGGCGGATTTTCAACAAAGCGGCAAGCTCCGCTATACGGCGGTCTGTCTGGACCCCGGCCCCTATGGCCTGGGCTCGGCCCCACCGCCGGGAACCCAGGCGTTTCCCGCAGGCTTCTACGCCACCATTCGTTTCCGTCGTTCAGAGTCCCGTCCGGAGGATGCCTACCTGAAGCTCAGCGCCTTCCTCCTGGATCATTATTTTAAGACCGGCAATGTTATCCTGGAGACGGAGCTGGATCCATCCTTTTCCTCTATTTCCCGGCTCAGCGACCTGGTGGAGCTGCAGGTGCAGATCCACTTAAATGAAACCTGCCCTTGACTCTATTGCTGCAATATCCTTTATACTTTTATCAAATCGTGTAGAGAAAACGGAGGTTTCACTATGGCATATAAAATCATAGACCGGTGCGTCTGCTGTCACGCCTGCGCCACCAACTGCCCTGTAGAGGCGATCACCTTCCGTGGCAGCCAGTATTGGATCGATCCTGATGTCTGTATCTCCTGCGGCACCTGCGCCGAGCTGTGTCCCCAGAGCATTATCGCTGACCCGGAGGCTCCCAAGGCGGCTCCTGTTTCCCATATGGACCGGGAGATGACCTGCGACCTCTGCGTATTGGGCGCCGGCGGCAGCGGTCTTGTAGCAGCGATACGCTTTGCACAGCTCACCGGGAAAAAGGTCATTGTTCTGGAGAAGGCAAAAAAATGCGGCGGCTCCACCAACTTTGCCCACAACTGGTTCACCGGCTACAACCGCTGGCACAAGGAGGCCGGGGTCCCCGATCAGACGGAAAAGCTGCTGGAATACTGCATTCGTGAGGCCCGGGGCTGTCTGCCGGATTCTCTGGTGGAGAAGGTCCTGCGGAACACCGGCACTTTCTTTGACTGGCTAGTGGACTTTGACGAGAAGGAAGCCAGAGAGTGCTTTGCCATCGGCCGTGGCCCCATGGGTGCCATCGGTATCGACTTTCCTGACCGGAAGTTTGAAAATCTCAAGTGCCATGACCCGGCCATCGGTCCCGGTTGGGCGGGAACCTACCTGATCCGGAAAATGCTGGAGGTTGCCCCTACGCTGGGTGTGGAGGTCTACACGGAGCATGAAGCTGTGGAGCTGCTGCATGATGAGAGCGGCGCAGTCATCGGCGTTCTGGCCAATGACCCCGGCGGAAAAACGTTGGTTCACGCCAAGGCTGTCGTGCTGGCCACCGGCGGCTTTTCCGGCAACGACGAAAAGCTCAAAAAGCGGGAGCCGAACTTCTTTGACGGTGGGATTCCTGTACACCGTTTCTCCCCGATCTCGTGCTCCGGTGACGGCATGGACCTGGCCGAGCAGGTGGGCGGATGGGTCAATATGAAAAAAACGAAGCTCAACAAATTCGGCCCAGTTCATCACCCTTACACCGCTTCCGGATGCGGTATGGTCGGGTTTGGGTCGCTGATGGTGGACTTCCGCGGAAACCTCCGGGAGATGCCCATGGGACCCATGGGGGACACAGCGTTCCTGGACAATATCCCCGAACACGCCATCTGGTACATCGTCACAGAAATGACGGTGGAGAGGAATCTCAGAGACTCTGTGGAGCACCCCCGTGAGGGTAACTATGACATGACCTATGAGGATTACCGGGCGGAGATCGACTTT
This sequence comes from uncultured Oscillospiraceae bacterium, assembly GCA_964432375.1. Lineage (GTDB taxonomy): Bacteria > Bacillota > Clostridia > Oscillospirales > Oscillospiraceae > JAJQBJ01. The sequence continues at coordinate 3,804 of CAYSNK010000129.1, forward strand.
GAGCTTCGCAGCAAAGGCCCCGCCTACTGCGCCGACACGCTTGAGGGGCTGGCTGAAAAGCTGAGCATGGACCCCGACACGCTGAAAGCAAGCATTGACACTTACAATGAAAGCCTGAAACAGCCCAAGGCCCCCAGGATGCCATTTATGGCAAACGATGATGAGGCCGGCAACCCCTCCTTCCATAACGAGGAAATCGACAAGGGGGAGGACGGTCCCGGCCTCCCCCCGCCGCCGCCCGCAGAACCGATCATAGAAGGCCCCTTCTATGCGTTCCTGGGTCAGCGCTTTGCTGAGGGTGCCTTTGGCGGCGTCATGACAAATGAAAATGTAGAGGTCATCCGGGAGGACGGCTCTGTGATCCCCGGACTCTACGCCGTTGGCGATGCGGCGTCCACCTGGTACACCCGCGGCATTCTGGGTCCTCTGACGGAGCTGACCTGGGCTGTGAACTCCGGTTACTTTGCAGGAGAAAATGCAGCGAAAAAGCTGGCTGAATAATTGAACTGGGTGCGCCTCTGCGGTGTAAACAGATATGCCCCATTTTTTTGAAAAGCAGGGGAGATGGGGCATTACAGATTTGCATGATGCTTTCGGCACAGATGGTGTCCAAAGGGCGCAGCGGGAAAAATTGCTTGACAATTTCCCGATAC
>CAYSNK010000130.1:0-4410 GCA_964432375.1 uncultured Oscillospiraceae bacterium
CCGCGCCTACAATACTTGGCTGGCGACGGCCCGGGAAGATCGGTAGTGCCAACATCCAAGGGTCTGTCTCACAGAAAGGTGAGGCAGACTTTTTTTCATTTTTCCTGAAAGAAGGGGATTTATGCGCTATCAGCTTGCAATCTTTGACTTGGATGGGACGATTCTGAATACGCTGGAGGATCTGTACGCCAGCACAAATTTTGCGCTGAAACAGTTCGGCTATCCTCCTCGTACCATGGAAGAAGTCCGCAGATTTGTGGGGAATGGGATACGGAAATTGGTTGAGCGGGCTGTCCCGCCGGGAGTGCCGGAGGATATGGTCACGGCGGTCTATCGGCGCTTTATGGAGCATTATTCCGCCCACTGCTCAGACCATACCAGGGCGTATGAGGGAATCCCGGCCCTTTTGCAGACGCTGAGGCAGGCAGGCGTAAAAACAGCCATTTCTTCCAATAAGTCGGATTCCGCTGTGCAGCGCTTGCGTGACCAGTATTTTCCCGGACTTTTTGATGCGGCGGCGGGAGAAAAAACAGGGGTTCCTAAGAAACCGGCCCCCGATTCCGTGGAGAAGCTGCTGAAAGAATTGTGCATCAGGAAAGAGGACGCGGTTTACATTGGGGACTCCGAGGTTGATATCCAGACGGCAAAGAACGCCGGGCTGGATGGGTTGATTGTTTCCTGGGGCTTTCGGGATCGCGACGATTTAAAGGCGATGGGCGCGGAAGAAATTTTCAACACCCCCGAGGAACTGCTTGAGCGGCTCCTTTCTCCCGGGGGGCGGCAGGAAGGCTCCTGCCGGGTCGGGAACCATCCGTAAAGCAGGCCGCCGGGAGGCCAAGGGATACGGGGAAGATCCCATGACGCATGGATTCGGGGGTTTCATAGAAAAGGAGGATCACAAAGGATGAACATGACAACAATACACGGGTTTACCGTGAAATCCACCCGCAGGCTGAAGGAATTGGACGCGGTACTCCATGAGATGGAGCATGAGAAGTCAGGGGCCCGCCTGATTTGGCTGGAGCGGCAGGACGAGAACAAGACCTTTGGCATCGCGTTTCGGACGATTCCCTGGAACGACACCGGGGTTTTCCATATCCTGGAGCACTCGGTGCTCTGCGGCTCGGAGCGGTACCCGGTTCGGGAGCCCTTTGTGGAGCTGCTGAAGGGCTCTTTGAATACCTTCCTGAATGCAATGACATTTCCGGATAAGACCTTTTATCCGGTGTCCAGCCGGAACGACAAGGATTTCCTCAACCTGACGCGGGTGTATCTGGACGCGGTGTTCAGGCCCCTGATCGCCAGCAAACCGGAGATTTTTGCCCAGGAGGGCTGGCATTACGAATTTGACGGGCAGGGGAACCCCTCCTTTAAGGGAGTGGTTTTCAATGAGATGAAGGGCGCCTTTGCCTCCCCGGATGAACTGCTGCAGGATGAGATGAGCCGGCTGCTGTTCCCGGACACCAGTTATCGCTATGTTTCCGGCGGCGACCCGGTGCATATTCCGGATCTGAGCCACAAGGAATTCGTAGACAGTTACAGGAAGTTTTACCACCCCTCCAACTCTTACATTTTCCTGGACGGCGCGGTGAACCTGGACGAAACGCTGGCCCTGCTGAATGAGTATCTGGAGGGCTATGTCCGGTCAGAGGATCTGCCGGAATTTAAATTCCAGCCCCCTGTGGATGGAGGAGTCAGCCGGGTGCCATACGAGCTGGGCCCGGACGAGAATCCGGAGAACCGCAGCAGAGTCGGCTATGGCTATGTGATTGGCAGCTACGAGGATCGGGAGACTCAGGTGGCTGTGGAGGTACTGCGTGACGTGCTGGCCGGCAGCAACCACGCGCCGCTGACCAGGCGGATTCTCTCGGAGGGGATCGCGGAAAATGTGGACATCAGCGTGGTGGATCAGGTCTTGCAGCCCTGGGCGGTCATTGAAGTACAGAATTTGAAGGAGGCGGATTTGCCCCGGGCGGGGGAGATCGTGCGGGAGGAACTGTCCCGCCTGGTGAAGGAGGGGTTGGATCACCGGCAGTTGGAGGCCAGCCTGTCCAACCTGGAATTTAAGCTGAGAGAGCGGGACTACGGCTCGATCCCCAGGGGCCTGATTTTTGGGATGGAGATGCTCGGAAGCTGGCTTTACGGCGGAGAGCCGGAGCAAAACCTGGAGTTTGGAAACCTGTTTGAAAGCCTGCGGGAGAAGGGGAGAGAGGGGTATTTTGAAAGCCTGATCCAGCGCCTGTTTCTGGATAACCCCCATCGCTGCGAGGTGCGGCTGATTCCCTCCCGCACCCTGGGGGATGAGAACCGGGCCGAGGAAGCGGCGCGGCTAAAGGCCCGGCAGCAGAGCTGGAGCGAGGAGGAACGGGCCGAGCTGACGGCTGCGCAGCGCCGGCTGGAGGCATGGCAGAGCACCCCGGACACACCGGAGCAGCTTGCAACGATTCCCCATGTGACGCTGGCCGAGATCCCGGCGGAGCCGGAGGATGTGCCCACAGAGGTGGAACTGATTCGCGGCGCCACCGTTCTGAAGCACCCCGTCAACACCGGCGGCATTGTATATCTCAACCTTTATTTTGATCTGGATGGGTTGAGTGAGGAGCAGCTTTCCGCCGTTTCGTTCCTCTGCAAGCTGCTGGGGAACCTGGAAACCGAACACTACTCCTGTGAGCGGCTGCAAAATGAACTGCGCCTGAGATTTGGCAATCTGAGCTTCTGGGTTTCCGCCTACGGCGGCGTGAACCGGCCGGAGGAATGCAAGGCGCGGCTGTGTGTTTCGGCCAGTATGCTGGAAGGCAAGCTGGCAGACGCCGTTGAGCTGCTGGTGGAGGTGGCCGCCAGAACCAGCTTCGGGAACCGGGGCCAGATTCTGGAATTGCTGCGCCAGCAGAAAACGGGCTTGAACCAGCAAATCCTCATGTCGGGCTCCTCCTATGCCATGAACCGGGTGGCCGCGGGAGTGAGCGCCACCGGCGCGGCAGCGGAGTGTACCGGCGGTATCCGGTATTACCGCTGGCTCAAGCGCCGGGAAGAGGCGCTTCAAAAGGGCGAGGACGATCTGATTAAGGAATTGGAGTGGCTGAACCGGGGCGTGATCTCCGGGAACCGTATGACCGTCAGCGTTACCGGAACCATGGAGAATGGGGCGGAGCTGGTGACGGAGCTGCTTTTGGACAAGCTGCCGGTGACTGAGGCCATTGCCAATGGCGTCAATCAGATCCGTCCTTGGGGCCTGCGCAGGGAAGGGTTTGTGGTGCCTGCGGATGTGTCCTTCGCGGCCCTGGGCGGCAGCCTGCTCCATTATGGCGGAGGCTATTCCGGCCCCATGCAGCTGACCTGCCGGGTGGCATCCCTGGAATATCTCTGGAATCAGATCCGGGTCCAGGGCGGCGCTTACGGCACAGGACTGAATCTGCGGGATGAGGGCTTCGTCTGCTGCTATTCCTACCGAGACCCCGATGGGAAGCGCTCCCTGGACTGCTACCGGCAGACAGCCGGGTTCCTGCGGGACTTCTTTGGCAGGACAAAGGATTTGACGGGCTATATTGTCGGCGCGATCTCCGATTCCTCTCCGCTGATGACGCCCCGGGTTCAGGGCCTGGTTGCGGATGGCTGGTATTGGAAGGGCGTTACTTATGAGATGCGCCGGGCAAGCCGGAAAGCGCTGCTGGCGTCCGGCGCGGAGGAGCAGATTGCCCTGTCCGGTAGCCTGGAGCAGACCCTGGCCAATGGCGGCATCTGCGTCATCGGCTCGGAAAAGCAGGTGAATGCCTGCGGCGGCCAGCTCCGGCAGGTAGAGGCGCTGTAAAAGCTGAAAAAAGGCAAATCGCCGCCGGAAACCGGCACATTGGTTCCCGGCGGCGGGGCTTTCTGCGGTTTTTCGCGCTGAGAAACAGATCCTGCTATCGGAGCGGGCAGACCGGAGCTTTTTTGGATTCCCGGCGGCTGGGTGATTTGGAGGTGCGGCAGTGCGGCTTTTATTCATAGAGGACGAAAAGCGAATGGCGCAGGCTTTGTGCGAAATCCTTCGCCTTGAAAAATATGAAGTGGACTATTGCGCCGATGGCATTTCAGGGCTGTCCGCAGTGGAAAGCAACATATACGATGTCATTATTTTAGATGTGATGCTGCCGGGAATGAGCGGCTTTGAAATTGCGAAGAACGCCCGGAAAAATGGAATACGGACGCCTATTATCATGCTGACAGCAAAATCGGAATTGGATGATAAAGTCATGGGCCTTGACTGCGGTGCGGACGATTATCTGACAAAGCCCTTTATGACAAAGGAGCTGCTGGCAAGGCTTCGGGCATTGACCAGGAGAAACGTGCCTGTGGATGATGGAATGCTTTCTTACGGTGACATATCTTTGGACACAAAGGCTTTTACGCTCTCCTGTACCGAAAATGGGC
>CAYSNK010000131.1:0-4360 GCA_964432375.1 uncultured Oscillospiraceae bacterium
GGGAGGCGGCCCCTTTTTGCGGGCAGCCGGCGAACCGGGGCTTGAAAACTCCATGAAAGGCGAGTAGAATAGCAAACAGAAAGCCATGAAGATTGTTAGGAGAGATGCGCGATGAAGGAAAACTATCAAACGCTGTATGAAGAAAAGAAATGCTCCATTTCAGACTGCCTGGGGCTGATCCGCTCCCATGACCGGATCGGTGTGTCCGGCGACTGCAACGAGCCCCGGGCCATTTTGCGGGAGCTGCACACGATTGCGGATCGGGTGGATGACGTGATCGTTTTTAAGGGGCGTATGGGCGACTATCGCTTCGTGACCCAGGAGGGCATGAGGGATCATATCAACACCGCAGGCTTTTTCTACGGGAAAGGCTGGCAGGAGGGGCATCAGCTGAAAAATGTCTCCTTTATCCCGGCGGATCTTTGCGACTACGGCGCCTTTGTCCAGCAGAGCAAGCCCATCACGGTATTCACCGCCGCAGTTTCTCCGATGGACGAATTTGGCAATTTCTGCATCGGACTGAGCATGATGTGGGAGCGGGAGTTTATCCGCACCGCAGACCGCATCATTCTGGAGGTCAACCCCCGCCTGCCCCAGGTGGCCGGGGGGCTGCGGATTCATGTTTCCAAGGTCTCCGCCCTTTATGAGAACGACGAGCCCATTATGGAAATCCCCAACACCACCCCCAGCGCCGATGAGATCAAGGTGGCGCAGTATTGCCGCTCCCTCATGCGGGACGGCGACTGCGTGCAGTTGGGCATCGGCTCCCTCCCCAACGCCCTGGCAACGGAGATGATGGATCTCCATGACCTGGGAATCCACACCGAAATGTATACCTCCGCCATCGGCGAGATGATCCGCAGAGGGATCGCCACCGGAGAGCGGAAGCAGATCGACATCGGCGTACACATCGGCACCTTTGCCGGCGGGGATCAGGCCCTGTACGAGACGCTGGGCAAGGTGCCCACCTGCCGGATGGTGCCCTGCTCCTACGCCAACAACCCCGCCATCATCCAGCAGAACGACAATATGGTTTCGGTCAACACCTGTATTGAGATGGATCTGACCGGCCAGGTCTGCTCCGAATCCATCGGCGCAAAGCAGTATTCCGGCACCGGCGGCGCCCTGGACTTCGCCTATGGCGCCCTTCATTCCAAGGGGGGCCGGGGCATCGTGGCGTTTCTGTCCACCACGAAGAGCGGCATCTCGAAGATCAACTGCTGCCTGACCCCCGGCGCGGCGGTCAGCATTCCCAGGGACTATGTGGACTATATCATCACGGAGTACGGGATCGCCCCCATGCGGGGCCGCTCCGTTTACGCCCGGGTGCAGAACCTGATTGCCATTGCCCATCCGGAGTATCGGGCGGAGCTGCGCCGCCAGGCGGAGAAGCTGTCCTATATCTGAACCTGCGCGATACGCGTCACCCGCGCCCCCGTTCCAAAGGCCGGAGCGGGGGCGTTTTCTCGGAAAAAAGGGATTGCTTTTTTCGAGCGGATGCTATACTATTGGTACACTGACAAGGGAAGGGCGGAGGCCGCAGGGCGGCGTCTGCCGGACGGAGGGGTTATTCTGTGAAGATTTTGATTGCGGGCGCCGGCAAGGTGGGCTCCACCCTGGCGCGGAAGCTGTCTGCCGAGGGCTATGACCTGACGCTGATTGATTCCAACCGGGGGCTGGTGGAGTCCCTGGTGGAGCGCTATGACCTGATGGCGGTGTATGGGAACTGCGCCTCGATGGATACGCTGGTGCAGGCGGGGATCAAATCCGCAGATCTGCTGATCGCGGCCACCAGCGGGGACGAGATCAACCTGCTCTGCTGTATGACGGCCCACAGCATCAATCCCAAGGTACATACCATTGCGCGGATTCGCAATCCGGAGTATTCCAATCAGATCTACCGGATGCAGGAGGTATTCGGATTATCCCTGGTGGTAGATCCGGACCGGCAGGCGGCACTGGAGACAGAGCGGCTGCTGAAATACCCCGGCTTCCTGAAGCGCGAGACCTTTGCCAAGGGCAGGGTGGAGATCGTGGAGCTGCGCATTGACGAGAACAGCCGCCTGCGGGAGGTCCCTCTCAGCGAGCTGGGCAATATCATCAGGCATAAGGTGCTGATCTGCGCGGTTTTGCGCGGCGGACAGGTGGTGATCCCCGGCGGCAGCTATGTCCTGAAGGAAAAGGATCGGATCTTTGTCACCGGCACCACCCACCATCTGGCCCTGATGCTGAAGGATCTGGGGATCGTCACCCGGAAGGTGAGGCGGGTGATGATCTGCGGCGGAAGCCGGACGGCCTTCCATCTGGCGGCGCGGCTGCTGAAGAGCGGCGTGGCCGTGGACATTGTGGAGCAGAATGAGGAGCGCTGCCGCCAGCTGGCGGATCACCTTCCCCTGGCGAATGTCATCCGGGGCGACGCCTGCAACCAGTTCGTCCTGGAGAGCGAGGGCATTGCCGGATGCGACGCCGTGGTGACCATGACCGGCATGGACGAGATGAACGTGGTCATTGGCCTTTACGCCAAGTCCAGGGGGGTTGCCCAGGTGATCACCAAGCTCAGCCATGAGGAAACCAACAACATCCTGGACGGGCTTTCCCTTGGCAGCCTGGTCTGCCCCAAGGAGCTATGCTGCAACACCATTGTGCGCTATGTCCGGGCCATTAAGAACCAGACCGGCGCCGCCCTGACCATTCACACCATTGCGGACGGCCAGGCCGAGGCCGCAGAGTTCCGCGTAGGGCCGAAAACCCAGTGCTGCGGGCAGCCGCTGAAGGATCTGAACCTGCGGCGCAATGTGCTGATAGCCTGCATCATGCACGGCGCCGGGATGGAGATCCCCAACGGCGACTCCTGCTTCGTGGAGGGGGACACCCTGATCGTGATTTCCAACGGCCGCTCCATCTCCCAGCTAAATGATATCTTTGAATGAGCGAGGGACGTTATGAACTTTAAAATGATAGGCCGGTTCCTGGCGGAGATCCTCCTGGTGGAGGGCGTATTTATGCTCCCCGCGCTGTGTATCAGCCTGTTTTGCGGGGAATATCCTGCGGCCAAGGCGTTTTTGCTCACCATGTGCATCGTATTTGCGATTGGTTCCTGTCTGTACGGGTTCTGCCGCAGGTCAAAGCGGGACTTCTATGCCAGGGAGGGGCTGGTCTGCGTGGGCCTGAGCTGGATCGTCATGGGGCTGCTGGGCTGCCTGCCCTTTTTCCTCTCCCGGGAGATTCCCAGCTACATCGACGCCTTTTTCGAGATCGTCTCCGGCTTTACCACCACCGGCGCCTCCGTCCTGCCGGAGGTGGAGAGCCTTTCCAAGGGGATCTTGTACTGGCGCAGCTTCAGCCACTGGCTGGGGGGCATGGGGGTGCTGGTGTTTCTCCTCGCCGTGGTTCCCGGCAGAGGCGACAACGGCTTTACCATGCACCTGCTGCGGGCGGAGAGCCCCGGCCCCACCGTGGGCAAGCTGGTGCCCCGCATGAGGGAGACGGCCAGGATTCTCTATCTCATCTACATCCTGCTGACCGTCCTGGATGTCATCTTCCTGCTGGCGGGGGGAATGCCGCCCTTTGAGGCGGTTTGTACCGCCTTCGGCACTGCGGGCACCGGGGGCTTCGGCGTGCGCAACGACAGCATCGCGGGGTATAGCCCCTATCTGCAAAATGTCTGTACGGTGTTCATGCTGCTCTTCGGCGTCAATTTTTCCTGCTACTATATGCTGCTGATCCGGCAGGTGAAGAGCGTGCTGCGGGACGAGGAGCTGCGGCTATATCTGGGGATTGTGCTGTGCAGCATCCTGCTGATTGTCTGGAACCTGCGGGGGTATTACGACACGCTGGGGGAGACGATCCGCCACGCCGCCTTTCAGGTTTCCAGCATTATCACCACCACCGGCTATGCCACCACCGACTTTGACCTGTGGCCCAGCTTTTCCAAGGCGATCCTGCTCTGCCTGATGATGGTGGGCGCCTGCGCGGGCAGCACCGGCGGCGGCTTTAAGTGCGGGCGCCTGCTTCTCCTGCTGAAGAGCCTGGGGCGGAATGTCCGGCAGACCCTCAACCCCCAGCGGGTGCAGGTGGTGCGGAACAATGGTCAGGCGGTGGAGGAGCGAACCCTGGAAAACATCAACGCATACCTGGCCGCCTATGTCTGCATCCTTATCTTCAGCTTTGCGGTGATTTCCCTGGACGGGTTTTCCGTCACCACCAACCTCTCCGCAGTCGTGGCCTGCTTCAACAATATCGGCCCGGGGCTGGACGGGGTGGGGCCGACCTGCAACTATGGGGCTTACAGCGTCCTCTCCAAGCTGGTCCTGATCGCGGATATGCTGGCCGGACGGCTGGAGATTTTCCCCATCCTGAT
>CAYSNK010000132.1:0-4333 GCA_964432375.1 uncultured Oscillospiraceae bacterium
AACTTCTCTCCGGATTCCCTTGCGGAGGAGCGCGGTCTTGTGCTAAAATAAAATGGTATGATATGGTTCCGGCTTTGCCGCCCGGCGGCGGGAAAAGGCGGAGGGGAGGTCTGCCCATGAGCTTGTTCTTTACCTATGAGAGCCAGCTCCCTGCGGGCGTGGGCTTCGACTGGTACGGAACGGGCCACTGGGCCTGGCTCATCACCATCACCGGAGCCTGTGTGCTGGTGGGGATCTTGGCCCCCAGGCTGCCCCGGCGAGGACAGCTCCTGCTTCAGCGAGGGCTGTGCCTTTGCTCCGCAGCGCTGATCTGCGGCATGGAGCTGTTTTTCTGGCTGACCGGGAACATGGGCCCCTGGGCCTTGCCCCTGCACCTGTGCGCCATGGCCCCGTTCCTCACTGTGCTCCACAGCTTTTTCCGGCGGGACTGGCTGGATCAGGTGGTATATTCTCTCTGTATGCCCGGCGCGGTGGCGGCCCTGCTCTTTCCGGGGTGGAGCAATTACCCCCTGTGTTCCTTTATGGGCATCGAGGGGTTCCTCTCCCACGGACTGATTCTGGCCTACGGCGTCACGGCCCTGGCCTGCGGACGGCTCCGCCCGCGGCTGACCCATCTATGGAAAGTGTGGGTGTTCATAGGAGTGGTGGTGCCGCCGGTCTACTGGTTTAACCGGCGCTTTGGCACCAATTACTGGTTCGTCAACTGGTCTGTGCCCGGCTCTCCCCTGGAATTTCTGGCCCGGTTTGGGTTTCCGGGCTATCTGATCGCCTATGGCGCACTGGCCCTGGCCATCATGCTGCTGCTGGATCTGCCATGGATGATCGAACGAAAAAAATAAACAGGAGGTTTTTCCCATGCCCTCAACCACCAAAGATGAATTTATTGAGATTTTCCGCCAGTATGTCACCCGCCCCGGCGCGGAAGCCATGCTGGATTACCTGGAAAATAAGAGCGACTTTTTCACCGCCCCTGCCTCCGCCCGCTATCATGGAGCATACGAGGGCGGCCTGTGCGACCATTCCGTGAATGTGTACCACTGCCTGAAGGACTATCTGCAAAGGGAGCGGGTTTCTGAGCTTTACGGCCTGAGCTATTCCGATGAGACCGTTGCCATTGTGGGCCTGCTCCACGACCTGTGCAAAATCGGCTGCTATCAATCCGGCACCCGCAACGTAAAGGGCGCCGACGGCAAGTGGACCCAGGTTCCCACCTATCAGTTCCGGGACCCCATGCCCTATGGCCACGGGGAGAAGTCGGTGTACATCGTCAACGGGTTTCTGCGCCTGACCCGGGAGGAAGCCTTTGCCATCCGGTATCACATGGGCTTCTCCGGCAACGAGGACAAGGGGCAGGTGGGCAATGCCTTTCAGATGTTCCCCTTGGCCTTTGCCCTGTCTGTGGCGGACATGGAGGCCACCTATTTCCTGGAAAGCGAGCCCATGGCCTGAGAGGGGACGATGCAATGACGAAAGAGGGATACGAGCGGCTCTCCGCGCCGTTCCGGGGAGAGAAGCGGGAGCGGATGCTCAATTCCGCCAACCGGCTTTTCACCTGCCTTTGCTATGTGATGTACCCGGCGCTGCTGGGCTATTTGGCGGTCAGGGGGGATGGGCGGATCTGGAAAGCCCTGCTGGTTCCGGCGGTTTCTTTCGCGCTCCTCTCCCTGGTGCGGAAGCGGCTGAACCGCCCCCGGCCCTATGAGGTGCTGGATATCCGCCCCATCATCCGAAAGGACACAAAGGGGAAGAGTATGCCCTCCCGCCATGTATTCTCCATATTCGTCATCGGGGCCACCTACCTCTGGATTTTCCCGCCGGTGGGCGGGGTGCTGCTGGGGTTCGGGGTTCTGCTGGCCTGGGTTCGGGTGGTAGGCGGCGTCCATTTTCCCCGGGATGTGATCGTGGGCGGGGCGGCGGGCCTGCTGGCCGGGCTGATTGGCTATGTGCTGATCCCATAGGAGCCCCGCCCCCCTGGGGACCGGATTCAGCGCCTCCCGTGCGCTTTGCGCGTTCGTGAGGGGGTCACAGGGCCCTCAGCGCGGCGGCGCGGACGGCCTCCAGGGGAACTCCGGCCTTTTTCGCGGCGGCGGCAACGTCGTCAAATTCCGGCTTGGGGCGGGAGATCCCCTCGCCTTCGCTGATTTTCACCCGGATGGGGCCGTATTCGGTGTCTGCCGTTTTCCAGCGGCGCTCCAGGACGGTGCGGCGGCACAGGGTGCGTCGCACACCCAGAGTGGTGGTGTGGGTCAGCATCAGAGCGGTCAGCCCTTTCTCGTCCCGGAGCCTGCACAGGCAGGTCAGCAGGACGCCGGGGCGGCCTTTTTTCATCTGGATCGGGGTGGTGAACACGTCCAGGGCCCCGGCCTCCAGCAGCAGGCCGCAGGCGTGGGAGATTTCCTCACCGGTGCAGTCGTCCAGATTGCAGCGCAGCTCCCAGATCTCCTCCGGATCGGGGCTGCCAACGGAGGGCACTTCCCCCAGCCAGGCCCGGAGGAGATTGGCGGCGGGAAACTCCCGGGTGCCCAGCCCCACGCCGATCCGCTGGGGGATCATCCCCTCCGGCATACCGGTGAACCGATCCGCGAAGTGGCGGAGGAGGGCGGCGCCGGTGGGGGTACACAGTTCCCCCTCGTATTTTCCGGGGGCGCAGGGAATCCCGGTCAGCAGCCTGGCGGTGGCGGGGGCGGGGACAGGCAGAACGCCGTGGGCGCATTGCACCTGGCCGAAGCCGGTGAAAACCGTGGAGCAGACCACCTGATCCGCGTCCAGTTCCTCCATCAGCAGGCAGACGCCGGTGATATCCGCCACAGCGTCCATGGCGCCCACCTCGTGAAAGTGGATCTCCTCCACCGGGACGCCGTGGACGGCGCTTTCCGCCTCGGCGATCTCGCGGTAGACTGCCAGGACGTTCAGCTTCACATCGTTGGAAACGGGCATACGCGCAACAATGGCGCGGATTTCCTCCATGCCGGTGTGGTGGTGATGATGGTTCTGGCCCTGCCCGGGATGATGGGCATCCTCCTCCAGGCCGTGGACGCGGACAGCGATATGGATGCCCCGAATCCCGCAGGAGGCGGAAACCTGACGCTCCACTGTGACGCCGGGGATGCCCAGGCGGTTCATCTTTTCCACAAAGAGATCGGGCTCCGGCAGGAGATCTGCCAGCGCCCCCATCAGCATATCCCCGGAGGCGCCCATATTACATTCCAGATAAAGCGTTTTCATCCGTAAACTCCTTCCATCCTATTCAGCGCTGCCCTTCGGCTTTACCGGCAGCCAGACCTCGAAATAGCCGGTGAGCTGGTCGCCGTCCAGAACGGAGCAGACCAGGTTGCCCCGGGCACTGTCCGCCACCTCCAGGCCATGCTCCCCGGCGTAGTCGATCATGAATCTCAGGTGCCGGGGGCTGAACGCGCCCTTGCCGGAGCTGGTAAAGGCGGAGTGGATGCTGAGCTCAGAGGGCAGGTGGATCACCGGGGGATTCAGGGGGACGCCCAGATCCCGCACATAATCCATCCCCAGGGAGAAGCCCCAGGCGTAATTGTCCCGCTCGTTGCTCAGATCGTCCCGCTGAATTTCAAAGCAGCGGTGGGTGAAGGGCATATACTGGAGCCACTGGTGGGAAAGCTCCTGCAGCTCCTTGCTGTTGTCGTAGATGAAGTTGTAGCGATTCAGATAGCGGTAAATCTCCGGGCTGTCCACCAGATCGCACTTGCCCAGCAGATCCCGCACCCGGGAGACCTCCTTCAGATGCTGCCTGGCCCGGCGGAGGAGCAGCTCCTGGCGGAAGATGTTCTCCTCGATCTCGGATTCCTTTTCCCCCATGATGGACAAAAGCTCGTCCATATCGCATTGGGAGACCATGTGGGCCACCTGCTCAATGCCGAAGCCGAAGTTTTTAAACCACAGGCAGTCGATGAGGAAGTTGATGTCCCAGGGCTCATAATAACGGTAATCGTTGTTCTGATCCTTGATCGGCTTGACGACCCCTTTTTTCTCGTAATAGCGCAAAAGATCCGGCGAGATGCCCAATATTTTTGCCACATCCCCGATTTTATACCTCACAGGATATCGCCCCCCTTGTTGTAGTTTTTTCTCGCTCTATTATAACAGAAAATGAAAAAATTGAAAAGTGTATGTGACACAAATTCAGGCCGGTCTATTGACAGTTGTCCTGCCTCCATGTATATTAAGCGTATACACAATGATGGAGCTTTGAGGGGCAGGAACAGCAGAGAACAATTGATTGCCCCGCTTCGGAATAAACAACTGCACGAGTTAAGGAAACTCTGATTCAATCGGCAAGAGTTGGCGGCGAGGGATTTTTCGTCAG
>CAYSNK010000133.1:0-4306 GCA_964432375.1 uncultured Oscillospiraceae bacterium
CGTGTTATGAGTAAACGTTCGTCTTAAAACTGAACCAGGTTTTTCACTTGGATACTTCGAATAATCTGTAATATTTCACCTCGTTCGTTCTCCCGGCAGATACAAACAATATCCGCATGGGCTTCCGGGAACGGCACATCCCAGTACCGAAGATCCGGTGCATCGTGACCCTCTATGACCTTGGTCAGCAGGGAAAAACCCTCGCCCAGCTCCAGCCTGACCATCAAGGTGGCAATATCCGGGCAACGCAGCGTCCGGCGACAGGGGATCTTCCGACCCCACTGCTCCACGCCCTTCAGCAGATTGTCCCTGGGCAATGTCAGCTGGGTGAAGGCCGCCAGGCTTTCCAGCGTGACCTGTTGCTGTTCCGCCAGGGGATGCCGGGCAGAATATACCACCTGAAACTGTTTTCGCTGTAGGACTGTGGCCCGAATATCCGGCCACAGCTTCCAATCGTTGGAGGTGGTTATGCAGAAATCCAGCTTGTGATCCAGCAGACGGTTTCGAAGCTCTATGAAGTCCAGCAGCTGAATGTCCAGTTCCATCTGCGGGAAATTCCGGACCAGGTAATCCGTGACGGGGAGAATGATGTCATGCCGAGATAAGGCTGACAGGAAGCCCACCCGGAGCAGATCCTTGCCAGATGCGTCCAGTTCCCTGGCCCGGCGAATGCTGCTTTCGATTTGGCGGTTGATCTGGGTGAAGTCGTCCCGGAGCATACTGCCCGCCGGGGTCAGGGACACCTGCCTAGTGGTCCGGTAGAACAGCTTCATCCCCAGTTCCTCCTCCAGCGCAGCGATCTGCTTGGTCACCGCCTGCTGGCTGATGTACAGGTTTTTCGCCGCAGCGGAAAAGCTCAGGCAATTGGCAACCTCCAGAAAACATCGAATGCGCTGATACAGCATGATGTACACCTCCAATTCCTACTGTTTTTATCTGTTTTACAATCTGACAATGTTAATATTCCCGGTATTAATCATATCATAAACAACATACAGTTGTAAATAAGAATACAGGTTGTTTCTCTTTTCGTACGCTGGCCATTATAATGGGAGCGTACGATTATTATAATACAGGAGGAATCAACCATGCTGCATCTCGGAAAAGACGTAAAACTCAATATCTGTCCCATTCTGGTAACGCTCCACCATGACTATGTGTTCGAGGGGCCCTGCCGCATGGGCAAGGACTTTGAACTGACAAAGGAATTCGATGATATGGCCAATGCGGAGCTCATCAAGGGCGCCCGTGAGGAGATTTCGGAGAACCTGACCAGCCCCCATTTTAATGTCATGGAACCCATCTGGGTGGATCGGAACGAGGAATTCCTGGTGACCCCCAATATTCTCGACACCATGCTCCAAGCCAAGGATGACGTGGACATTTATTTGGTGGGCCCCATGGCGCGCCTCTCGGACCTGATCATCGACTTTGCCCAGAAAGCCAAAAAGCCTATCATCACCATCCCCGGCCCCCAGTGTATGCAGACCATCCTGATCGCGTCCACCCGGGCCAGAGGGCTCCCCAGCTATGCCTACCGGACCTGGCAGGAGACCATTGACTTCCTGGAGGTGCTTCGGGTGGCAAAAATGCTGCGGGAGACACGGGTGCTATGCGCCGCCCGGTTCGGCACCGCCCGCTCCGTCAGCGACATGGGCAATTTCGTGTCTCTGGAGCAGGTGACGGATGTGCTGGGTACCCAGTTCACCTTTGTGAATATCCACGAATTGCTGGACCAGACCCACATCGGCAAGTCCGGGGAGAACTACACCCTGCCTGGTAGGGCGGCCCTGAATCCCACCGAGGAGGATGTGAAGGAAATGGAGGCGTTGGCCGATGATTTGATCGGAGGCGCAGTGGAGTGCGATATGGAGCGGAAGGAGATTTTGTCCTCCGAGCGGTTCTATGTGACGGTAAAGAAGATGCTGGAATACTACGGCTGTAACGCCTTTGCGGCACCCTGCCCGGATGCCTGCGCCACCCGGCGGCTCAACCAGGAGCGCATGACCTTCTGCCTGACCCACAGCCTTCTGGGCGAGCAGGGAGTGCCCTCCGCCTGCGAGTACGACATCCCCGCCTGCCTATCTATCGCCATTCTGTCCTGCTTTGCGGATGCGCCTGCCTACATGGGCAATACTACCCATGATGCCAAGGCCATCGCCTTGGGCCGCTACGGGCTATCGCCCTTCTTCCATACGGACATCAATGACGCCTGCATGGATGTGGTAAAGGCCGACCCAGAAAACGTGATCCTGACCTGGCACGCAGTGCCCCGCCGGAATATGCAGGGCTGGGACGCGCCAAAGGCTCCCTATGCTATCCGACCCTTCGCAGCCAGCGGCTTCGGCGCGACCATCCGCTACGATTTCAACCGGGACGTGGGCCAGACGATTACCATGTGCCGCATTGATCCGGCCTGCAAGAAGCTGTTTGTGGCAAAGGGCGAGATCGTCGGCGGCGTGGGCTTCGGGGACTACTCATGCTCCGAGGGCGTGTTCTTCAAGGTGGCCGACGGCAATGACTTTTTCCAGAAGCAGCTGGAGGTGGGCAATCATGTGCCGCTGGTTTATGGAGATTGCTTCAAGAAGGTCTGCGCCCTGGGCCGGCACCTTGGCCTAGAGGTCATCACCGCCTGATGGAAACCAGAGAGGAAACCATCGCCCGCATCCGGTGCTCCAATGAAAACATCACCCGGTACGCCCCCGCGTACCGAGCCTTGGCGCATCGGGATTTTGATTCCGTCTATCCGTTGGTCATGGGGTACATCCGGGACCGGTTCCTGCTGACCGAGGATATGTGCCACAGCGAAAACCTGCTGGACCTGGCGGATGTGAGCCTCCGGCAGTTGCTGGAACTGAAGCGCCGAAACATCGATGCCGGGGAGATCGCCCGGTCCTGCTCCGGGGCCTCTTCCGTGATTTCGAAAAAGGTATTGTTGATGAAAGCGGTCCAGGAGGAATTTGGCGTTTCCATGACCCCGGGGGAGTTCGCGCAGATTACCACTGTATCAGACCTTGCGGTATTTCTCTGCAAAACCACGCAAACCACATCTGAAACCGCTGCCGCAAAATGCCATCACGCAGACTTTGACGTGGCGGCAGTACGCCGGGACTTCCCGGCACTGTCAGAAACTGTCCACGGGTACCCGCTGGTCTATATGGACAACGCCGCCACAGCTCAGTGCCCCAGGTCGGTTTTGAACGCAGTTGAGGAGATCGAAGTCTGCCGGGGCAACGTCCATCGGGGCGTTCACACTCTGTCTAACCGCTGTACGGATGCCTATGAGCGGGCACGAAAGACCTGTGCAATGTTCCTGCACGCTCAGCCTGGACAGATCACATTCACCTCCGGCGCAACAGACGGGATCAACCGGGTGGCGGCTGCTTTTGCCCAGCAGACCGGCGGAATAGTCACCACAGCCCTGGAGCATCACTCGGGCTTTGTTCCCTGGCAGCAGCTGTGCCTGCGGGAGAAGCGGCCCTTCCGGGTCTGCCCCATCCTGCCGAACGGCACACTGGATCTTGATGTGCTGGACGGGCTGCTGGACAAATCCATCTCTCTGCTTTCCATTACCGGGTGCTCCAACGTGCTGGGGACGGTCCCACCGCTGGATCGGATCATTCCGCTTGCCCACAGCCGGGGTGTGAAGGTGCTGGTGGATGGAGCGCAGTCTGTGTGCCACAGAGACGTTGATTTGACGGAACTGGACTGCGACTTTTTCGTTTGCTCCGGCCATAAGCTGGGCGGCCCCTTCGGGATTGGGCTGCTCTACTGCAAGGAGCCGCTGCCACCTGCGATGTTTGGCGGCGGCATGGTGGACAGAGTAACAGAGCTGGAAACCACGTTTCTGTCCACACTGGAGGCAGGAACGCCAAATATCTCCGGAGCCGTGGGCATGGCGGCGGCTGTTTTATACCGGCAGGCGTTGCCAGATGGTTGGCAGGACTATGAACGGGCGCTGCTGCATCGAGCCCGGACGCTGCTGGCAGAGATCCCCGGCGTTCACATACTCGGCCCAAGTGATGGAATGGGGTGCATTTCCTTTGTGATCGACGGAATTTCTACTCTGGAAGCGGCAGCACTGTTGGATCAGATGGGGTTTGCCCTGCGGTCTGGAGATCACTGTGCACAACCCCTGCACCGGGCGCTGGGCGTGAAATATACGCTCCGCATCTCTCCGTCTTTTTACAACACCTTGGGGGAGATTGAAGCGCTGGCAGATGGACTGCGTCAGATCATTGCGCTTGCAAAACCGGTATAAAATTACGGCGGCTTCTGCTTCTTTTGCAGATGCCGCCGATACTTT
>CAYSNK010000134.1:0-4258 GCA_964432375.1 uncultured Oscillospiraceae bacterium
CTGACGAAAAATCCCTCGCCGCCAACTCTTGCCGATTTAATCAGAGTTTCCCTAAGGAATTTTCTTTCAGTATACAGAAAAAATCAAAAACAGTCAATCAGGCCGCGGCCCGCGAAAAATGATACTGAAATTTAACTTGCATCTTTTGCCGCGTTGTGTTATAAATAGAGGGATATGAAATCAGAAAAGCTGTGAATGGGAAAATAGCGGGTTTTCTTCACTCAGAGAGGTCTGGTCACCGGCTGAAAGCCAGACTGTGGAGGGCTGCTTGGTTCGCCCGGGAGCTTCCGCGGGGAAATACGCGGACGGTTGCCGCCGTTATTGGTTTGAGTGTGCATGGTGTTCCATGCAAATGTGGGTGGTACCACGGAAGTCTTGCCTTTCGTCCCAGTTTTGGGGAAAGGCTTTTATTTTTTTTTGAGAGGTGTAAAAATTGAAGCAAAAACTGGAAACCATCAGGCTGGAAGCCGTAAGCGCGATTCACTCCGCGACTCTGGCATCTGAGCTGGAAGCCCTGCGCGTCCGTTATCTGGGCAAAAAGGGTGAATTGAAAGCGGTTCTGAATCAGATGGGGAAGCTGTCCGCTGAGGAGCGCCCCGCAATGGGCCAACTGGCCAACGAGGTCAAGGACGCCGTAAACGATGCCCTGGCCAAACAGGCAAAGAAGCTGGAGGAACTCGCGCTGGACGCACGTCTGGCCGCCGAAACCGTGGACGTCACCATTCCCGGAGAGGCCGTGGAGCTGGGCCACAAGCATCCCATCACCGCAGTGATGGACGAGGTGAAGGAAATCTTTATCGGCATGGGCTTCACCGTTGCCGAGGGCCCCGAGGTGGAGCTGGCGGAGTATAACTTCACCCGGCTGAACACCGATGAGGGGCATCCGGGCCGTGAATGGACGGACACCTTCTATATCACCCCCGGCGATCAGGACCCCAAGAACGACGCCGTCCTGCTGAGAAGCCAGACCTCCTCCATGCAGGTGCGCACCATGGAGGCCCAAAAGCCCCCCATCCGCATCATCGCGCCTGGCCGCGTGTATCGAAAGGACGAGGCGGACGCGACCCACTCCCCCATGTTCCATCAGATTGAGGGCATGGTGGTGGACAAAGGCGTCACCATGGCGGATCTGAAAGGTACCCTGAACGAGGTCATCAAGAGCCTGTACGGAGAGGAATCCGTCACCCGGTTCCGCCCCCATCACTTCCCCTTTACCGAGCCATCCTGCGAGGTTGACGTTCAGTGTTTCGTCTGCAAGGGCAGGGGCTGCTCTATCTGCAAGGGCGAGGGCTGGATCGAGGTTCTGGGCGCGGGCATGATCCATCCCAAGGTTCTGAGAGGCTGCGGCATCGACACCGATGTCTACTCCGGCTGGGCCTTTGGCATGGGGGTGGAGCGCCTTGCCATGATGCGCTATGGCATCAACAACCTGAAGCTCTGCTTTGAAAACGATGTCCGATTCCTGGAACAGTTTTAATGAAACGGAGGGTTTACTGATATGATTCTTTCAAGAAATTGGCTCAATGAATTCGTTCCCCATATCAGCGCCGCTGAAATTGACGATAAAGCGTTTTCCGAGGCCATGACCATCTCCGGCTCCAAGGTGGAAACGGTCACCTGCCTGGGGGACGGAATCCAAAATGTTGTGGTGGGCCGCATCAACGAGATGGCCCGCCACCCCAATTCCGACCACATGTGGGTTTGCCAAGTCGATGTGGGCGACGAGGTCACGCAGATCTGCACCGGCGCCTGGAATATCCATGTGGGCGACCTGGTCCCCGTGGCAAAGCACAACAGCTATCTGCCCGGAGGGGTAAAAATCACCAAGGGCAAGCTCCGGGGGGAAAAGTCCAACGGGATGCTGTGTTCCCTGAAGGAGCTGGCGCTGGATCAGCGGGACTTCCCCTATGCAGTCATTCGGGCCGCCGCTATCCTGGGGGATTATCACCCCATCGACCCCGCGAAGCCCTCTATCCCCGCCCAAATCAAAGCCGGCGATCCGATTTTCGGCAAGGTTCTGGCCGCAGAGGTGCTGTCTATGGAGACCGTTGGATATAGCCGCTACGCCCTCTCCGTTTCTCTGGGCGGGGAGCCTGTGGCTCTGACCACCTGCTGCGCCAACATTCACGAAGGCGACCTGCTGGCCGTAAACACCGCCACCGGTGCGGTATGCACCCTGGCGGATCTGCGGGCGGAACAGCGGGAGTTCCCCAACTGCATCGAGGACGGTATCTTCATTCTGAACGAAGAGGGTATCCGGCCCGGCGATGATATCCGGCCCGTCATCGGCGCGGACGACCATGTGGTGGAGTTTGAGATCACGCCCAACCGCCCCGACTGCCTCTCCGTGATTGGCCTGGCCCGGGAAGCGTCTGTCACCTTTCAGCAGCCCCTGAAGCTGCACACCCCGGAGGTGATGGGCACTGACGGCACCTCCATCCTGGAGGATCTGGATGTGGAAATCGAGGAGCCGGAGCTGTGCCCCCGTTACACCGCCCGCATGGTCAAAAATGTTAAAATCGGCCCCTCTCCCAAGTGGATGCGGGAGCGTCTCCGGGCCTCCGGTGTCCGCCCCATCAACAACATCGTTGATATCACAAACTATGTTATGCTGGAGTACGGTCAGCCGATGCACGCATTCGATTTCTCCTGTGTAGAGGGCGGACGGCTGGTGATCCGCCGGGCCCGGGAGGGGGAGTCCATCCAGACCCTGGACGGCACCGAGCGCAAGCTGACCACCAATATGCTGTGCATCTGTGATGTCAACAAGCCCGTCTGCGTGGCCGGGGTCATGGGCGGCGCGAACTCCGAGATTGTGGGGGACACCGCAGCGGTAGTCTTTGAGTCCGCCAACTTCAACGGCGTCTCTGTCCGCCGCACCGCCACCGCCTTGGGAATGCGCACCGAAGCCTCCGGCCGCTACGAAAAGGGACTTGATCCCATGAACACCTATCTGGGCGTCCAGCGGGCCTGCGAGCTGGTAGAGCTGCTGGGCTGCGGCCAGGTGGTGGACGGCATCATTGATGTGATTGCCGCTGACCGGAATCCCACCACCCTTCTTCTGGAGCCGGAGAAGATCAACGGGCTGCTGGGCACCGAGCTTCCCAGGGCGGAGATGGAGGATATCCTGCTGCGCCTGGGCTTCACCCTGGAGGGTGACACCATCCTCGTCCCCTCCTGGCGCTCTGACGTGGAGCATTACTCCGACATTGCCGAGGAGGTGGCCCGCTTCTACGGCTATGACAACCTGCCCACCACGCTGATGCGGGGCGACACCACCCGGGGCGGCCTATCCGACCGCCAGAAGGCGGAAAAACAGGTTTCGGATATTTGCCGCGCCATGGGCTATTCCGAAATCCTGACCTACTCCTTTATCTCCCCCTCCTACTATGATAAGATTCGCCTGCCCCAGGATTCCGGACTGCGCAGCAGCATCAAAATTCTGAATCCCTTGGGGGAGGACACCTCCATCATGCGCACCACTGCCATCCCTTCCATGCTGGAAATCCTGGTCCGCAACTGCAATTACAACAACAAGTCTGCCCGGCTCTTCGAGCTGGCCCGGGTCTATCTGCCCCAGGAGGGCACCGCGATGGCCGATGAGAAGCAGAAGATTGTCCTGGGCGCCTACGGCGGCGGCATGAACTTCTTCAAGCTGAAGGGCGCTGTGGAAACTCTGCTGGCCTCTTTCAAGATCCGGGGCGCGGCGTTCCAGGCGAACCGTTCCAACGCCACATTCCATCCCGGGCGCTGCGCCGATCTTCTGATTGACGGTCAGGTGGCCGGCGTGATCGGCGAACTGCATCCGCTGACCGCCAAGAACTACGATGTGGACGAGAAACTGTATGTGGCCCAGATCGACTTCAACCGTATCCTGGCCGCCCGGAATCCGCTGACCGTTTACAAGCCTCTGCCCAAATTCCCTGCCGTGTCCCGGGATCTCGCCATTGTCTGCGATGCCGCGATCCCTGTGGCCGGGCTGCGCGGTTCCATTGAAAAGGCATCCAAGGGCCTGATTCAGGAGATCGAGCTGTTTGACATCTACACCGGCGCACCCATTCCCGCCGGAAAGAAGAGTGTGGCGTTCTCCCTGAAGCTCCGCCACGACAGCCACACGCTGACCGATCCCGAAGCGGACGAGGAGATTCAGCTTGTGCTGGCCCAACTGAAAGCGGACTTCAACGCCGTGCTGCGTTGAGGAGAGGGAACGGAACCTCTCCCTGCCAAATCGGGAACCCAAGATAAAAAAATGCCGGAT